>JBNJGZ010000160.1:0-4628 GCA_051748065.1 Bacteroidota bacterium | reverse complement strand
AAACATATGAACTACAAAGACTATTATAAAATATTAGGAGTAAACAAAAGTGCCAGTCAGGATGAAATCAAAAAGGCTTACAGAAAACTGGCTGTAAAATATCATCCGGATAAAAACCCGGATGACAAAAAAGCTGAAGAAAAATTCAAAAATATATCTGAGGCTTATGAAGTATTAAAAGACCCGGAAACAAGAGAAAAATATGACCGTTTAGGTGCAAACTGGAAACAATACGAACAAGCACAAGCCGGACAGCAAGGTCAGGGATTTGATCCTTTCGGAGGTTTTGGTCAGACCGGACAAAGAACACGTACCGGAAGTTATAGCCAGGAAGACTTTGAAGGTTTCTTTGGTGGATTTGGCGGAAGTGGTTTTTCAGATTTCTTTGAACAATTTTTTGGCGGTGGATTTGACAGAAGAGCACAACAAAAAAGAAGCAGTAGGCAGAAAAGGCAATCCACACAAGCTCACAATTTAAAAGGTGATATTTACATTAGCCTGGAAGATGCTTTTCATGGTACGAAAAGAATTTTAAATGTTAATGATGAACGCTTACGGGTATCCATTCCCAAAGGAATTAAAGACAAACAGACCTTAAGGATGAGGGGTAAAGGACAAGAAGACCCCTACACCGGTAAACGTGGAGATATCCTGTTAACAATTCATGTTAATCCACACAGATTCATCGAACGCAAAGGAGATGACTTATATACCACAGCTACAATGGATATCTTTACGGCAACGCTGGGAGGAACACTAGCCGTTCACACTTTAAACGGTCAAAAAAATATTAATATCAAAGCGGGCACTGACGGCGGAAAAACACTTCGATTGAAAGGACAAGGTATGCCTGTTAAAAACAGTCCTACCCGTGGTGATTTTTATGTTAAAACAAGGATCACCGTTCCGAAAAATCTTTCAGAAGAAGATAAGAAATCATTTGAACAACTTAGAAACCAATTAAAAGAAAAAGTATAATTATGTTTGGTAAAAGTTTTTTTTCCACAATTGGAGCACCCGGTGCACTCATAACAATAGTAGGAATTAGCTTTATCGTATTAGGAATTCTTATACTGCTATTTCCGGAGCTTTTAGCATGGCTCGTAGGCATTTTTTTGATATTTGACGGTATTATTCTTTTAGGTCTAGGTGGAAGAACCAGACGTATAGAAAAAAAATATCGCGACTATCAAAACCAAAATTTTGAGCCATTCTAAATACATATTGATTATATTTGTGCCTTGTAAATATTGACTCTTTAGTATTATATCTTTTAAACCCAGAATATTTTGTCTTAAACTATATTAGTTAACAAAACGTTTAAACAGCTTATAATCACATAAATACAAACTTCATAAAAAACAAACTAAGTATAATAATAATCATTAAAACCCTATGAAAAAAGTATTCCTATTATTGAGTGCAACCATGCTTCTATTTGCGTGTGGCAATGAAGCAAACAACGAAGCAACAGAAGACAAAGATGCTTCAAAAGACAAAAAAGAAATGACGACTACCCTGAAAGCACACGAATTATTAGAACAGGGAGAAAAATATGTTGATGAGACCGTAACCGTTGAAGGAACAGCCGTACACGTCTGCCAGCATGGTGGAAAACGCATGTTTCTCAATAGCGGAGACACCGACGAGCGACTCAAGGCAGTTGCTAATGAAGAACTTGGCAGTTTCAAAACGGAAGACGAAGGAAATACATTCCTGGTTACAGGTACAGTTGAGGAACAAAGAATTGACAATGAATACCTGGATAACTGGGAACAGGAAATCAAAGATGATTTAGGTGATGACCACCATATTCACGATGGTGAGCACGGGGAAGGAGAATCCCATGATGACCATGATATGAGTGAAGATTTGGCTAAAGTAGAAAATATGAGAAAAGAAATTGAAGAAAGTGATAAAGACTATGTTTCTATTTTTAGTTTGAAAGCGGACTCTTATAAAAAGAAATAAAAAATAATTTAATAATTTTGGGGAGTTATTCAGAAAGGAATAACTCCTTTTTTTATGTCAAAAACATTTAGTTAATGAAGCTGCGTTGGAGAAAAATCAATAATATAATACACAGAGATCTGGGCTATTTTTTTGTCGGTATGACTATAATTTACGGTCTTTCAGGAATAGCTCTCAATCATATCGATGATTGGAACCCGAGTTATATCATCAATAACGAGGAGATTGAAATTTCAGCGGACAGTTACGACCAAAAAATTGATGAATCCGAAGCATTGTCCATATTATCAAAGTTAGATATTGACAAGCAAAAGTACAAAAGTCATTATTACCCTGAAAATGAACAAGTCAAAATATTTGTTAAAGGGGGTTCTGTACGCATTGATATGAGCAGCGGCCGGGGAAAAATAGAAACCATGCGGCGAAGGCCTGTTTTTCATTCAGTGAATTTTTTGCATTACAATCCGGGGAATCTCTGGAAATGGTTTGCTGATATTTTTTCGGCTTCATTAATTATACTGGCCATAACCGGCATGTTTGTTTTAAGAGGAAAGAAAGGAATTAAAGGCCGGGGGGCTGTGCTTGTAAGTATAGGAATTATCATCCCGCTTATTCTTTTGTTTTTCTACATGTAATATTTTAAGCTTTATTTTATTGAATAAAAGGCAAAACTATATTGATATCATGATCAAAAAAACCGGCCCCGAAAGGCCGGTCAAAAACCAAACTTAATTTAATCAAATAATCTCTTCGTATCTACGACTTACCTCGTCCCAATTCACAACATTCCAAAAGGCACTAACATATTCTGGTCTTCTGTTTTGATATTTAAGATAGTACGCATGTTCCCAAACATCAATTCCTAAAACAGGCATACCGTTTACGTCAACAACATCCATCAAAGGATTGTCCTGATTTGGGGTATCGGTTATAGCAATAGATTTATCGTCTTTCACGATTAACCAGGCCCAACCGCTACCAAAACGGCCGAGTGCTGCTTTTTCAAACTTTTCTTTAAACTCATCAAAAGATCCAAAATGCTTATTGATGGCTTCCATAAGTTTCCCGGATGGTTGACTGCCTTTATTCGGTCCCATTACACTCCAGAATAAACTATGGTTAAAATGTCCACCACCGTTATTTCTTACTCCTTTGGGATATTTGGAGATGTTTTTAAAAACATCACCCAATGACATATTTTCTACTTCTGTTCCTTTAACTGCATTTTGCAATTTGTTAAAATACCCATTGTGGTGTTTGCTATAATGAAGCTCCATGGTTTGCGCGTCAATATAAGGTTCCAACGCGTCATAAGCATAAGGCAACTCCTCAAATGTCAGATTGTTTACTTTTTCTTGTAGCATATTATTTTATATTTTATTGATTTGCAATTTTATTAATTCAATTTAATTATGGTGTAAATATTTCTTCCTGATTTACAGCCTCTTTATACCTTTGATCAACGTTTTCCCAATCAACCAGCTTCCAGAAATTTTCAATATATTTTGTCCGTTTGTTATTGTATTTCAGATAATAAGCATGCTCCCATACATCAAGCGCCAAAATTGGCATTCCATTTGTTTCTACAACATCCATTATGGGATTATCCTGATTGGATGTACTTGTAACCAAAAGGTTTCCTTCATCATCTACAATCAACCATGCCCAGCCGCTTCCAAATTGAGATGCAGCAGCATTACTAAAAGTTTCTTTAAATTCTTCAAAAGAACCAAAAGCTTTTTCAATAGCAGAACTCAATTCTTCACCTGGCTGCTGCCCTGTTTCAGGTGTTAGCGAATGCCAAAACAACCAATGGTTATAATAACCTCCGCCATTGTTACGCACGCCATTCGAATATTGACTTACATTTTTCAGTATCTCAATAATACTTTTACCCTGAGCATCTGAATTTTTAATTGCATTCAAAAACTTTTTGTAATACCCTTTATGGTGTTTGCCATAATGCAAACGCATGGTCTTATGGTCTATATAGGGCTCCAGATCATCAAACTGATAAGGTAAACTACCAAAAGCATAGTCACTATCCGGGACATCATCAGCCGTGGATGTCATACTTTTGTCAGAGCGCTTTTTATCTTTTTCATAAGTTATCGCTTCTGAATTTTCCTCTTTATTATTTTGAGACTGTTGATTACAAGAGCTAATCCCGATAACAACCAATGATACAATTATAATATTTGTAACGATCCTCATTTTTAATTTTATTTAGATTGATTATAAACTATTCACTAAACAAGCAAATTTTAATTTTGTTTAATGCCGGGCAAACAAATTTCAAACAGAAATAAGAATAAGAGATACAGCTATGTATAAGGCATATATAACTGCAAAAGAAGAGAAGGAAAATTTTTTTACCGGGATGTGCTATGCAAAAATCGTTCAGGATTAGTTGTAGCGATAGCCTGGAAATACTTCTCGCCTAAATATGCCCGTAAATCTATAGCAAACCTTCGCTCTGTGGATCGTGTCTGCACCATATAATAATCAGAGCCATACAACACACGGTCTTTGATGGCTACATCATTCAGAAGCACTTTAAGAGTGGAAAAAAACTCTTGATTGTGAAGCGTAAAGGAAATATCAGCATATAAATTATCATATTCTTTAATCATATCTTTAATAATATAAAACCAATT
>JBNJGZ010000159.1:0-4676 GCA_051748065.1 Bacteroidota bacterium | reverse complement strand
GATCATTCTCCTCGCCATTTGCATCTGTGTATTCATGGATAGTCTCCAACTGAGGATCAAATATCACTTCCCCTTCTATAAAACCGGCACATTCGAAATTCCGTTGCATCATATCCCGCAGAACCGAGCCAAATTTCTCGTAATCATTGCCATAAGGCGAATCGGTTACCTGAGACAAGCGATCATCAAGCGGATCCAAAGGTGCATTTGCAAAACCGCTGCCGATTTTGGAGGTGATGCGCTGGCCCTGGATGGATTCGTTTTCGCCGTTATTTTGAAAGCGTGAATTATATGTCGCTATATTCCGGAACATTAAGTCAAAAGTAATAAGAATTTGGGAAAGTTTAAAGGATTTTTGAATGTTTTTATCACTAAAACCAGATTGCAAACTTTATTGTAAAAAAAAGCCCCGGAGTGCTCCGAGGCCTTTTTATTAAGATTTCGCCGGTATTTTTAAGATGCTAAATGGAACATGTTCTTAAATAGGCTCCTTAAAAAAACTACTCTTTTTATCAAGTAACATGTAGTTATTTGATAGTTTATATTGAAAAGTCATATAATTCAAATAGCCAGAGTTGTAGAGACTATCTCTAATGATAATCTCTATATATTCTCCTTTAACAATGTTTGTATCAATTCTTGGATAGTTTTTAGCAACCATTTGATTATAAAGACTGTCTCCATTGTAATACAATACAAAATATCCTTGAGTTGGTTGTCTGATTATACTAAAAAATCTTTCTTGGCTCTTCTTTTTAAATAGTAGTGTATCAATCCAAATATTATTTCCCTCAGCAGTTGACCTCAGTAAAATGTAATTTTGTTCTTTAGTTGCTCCTTTAACTAAAAATATTGTGGAATTTTCTTGCAAACAATTTTCTGATGCAAAAGAAATTGTATCAAAACTCCTTACAGGAGGAGCACTATCTCTATTATTACTATCTGTATTTTTACAAGAGATTGCAGATACAATAAACAGCAAAATAATTACTATCTTCTTTTCCATACGCCAGAAATACCTTTTAGTCCACTAATTTGAGAAGTTATGTTTATTAGATTCCTATCACTATTAAAGTGAGTAGATGGTAAGGGGGGGCTTACATATGATACAACACCATTACCAATTTCAGAACCAATACCGTTATACGCTTTGTATGAGGTGCTTATTGCATTAAGCCAATTCCCCTTTATTTTACTTTCATTTTTCTTATAAAAACATGAACTATTTTCTTTAATACCTTCTAAGTATGCATAAGGATCATTGTATGCGTCTGTTCCAACAGCATTGTACTGATCTTTTGATAAAATATCAGAATATGTTTTTCCATAAAGACCAGATTCTTTTCTATTAACTATGGATTCAGCTACAATTTGTCTGTCTGCATCTGATGTTCCAACTCCAGACATTTCTGCATACACAGTTCGGGTTATTTCCCCTAAATCACCTTCTAAATCGACTGTTTTACCTTCTAAAATAATACCATTATATTTTTTATAATCACCAAATGTCATTTTATTAATTCCCTTCTCTTTAAATGAAGATATTTTTTCGTAATCTTCATTATTGACAATAACAATTTGATCACGTCCATCTTCAACATGCTGAGTTTCTCCTGTTTTAGAATTAATAAAATCAGTAATTGCTTTCCCATCCGGATCCACCAACATTACTGGATTTCCAGCAGTATACATATATGGAGAGATTGAAGGATACTCATCACTCAACGGATCCACACTCAGCCACACGCTCACATCACTATCATAATACCGAGCCCCGAAGTAGTGATACCCGGTAGCCTTATCCTTTTCTTTGCCGGAGAAGGTGTAGCGGGTTTGCCAGGCATCTGCGCGCTGGTTAATGAAAGTTTCGCCGAAGGGAAGGTATTGCAGATGCTGATAGACTTCACCATTAACATTTGTAATAAATGAAGAACTACCCAAGTGATCGGGATGGTAGAAGTATTGTTGGTTTTCGGGTTCATTTGCATCATCCCATTCGATAATACCATGCAGCTCCGGATCATATAATATTTCACCCGATTCATGCCCGACACATTCAAAGTTTTTTAATAGCATCTCTTCCCATAATATATCGCTGAATTCATCATGATCATGAGGCGATGCTTCCACCATTTCTACTACAGGGTCTAACGGATACACCGAAGCCGAACCAAAGCCGCTGCCGATTTTGGAGCTGATGCGCTGGCCCTGCATGTAGTAGCTTTCGCCGGTTTTGTTTGCATGTGGATAATATGTCGCTATATTCCGGATCATTAAGTCAAAAGTAATAAAAATTCGGAAATTACCCAATGGAAAAAAACTTTTTTTGCCCAGGGATACAATGAATCATACGTTAAAAATAACTGCATATTGCTAAATACTGGAATTATTCTTTTTTGCTTCTGCTTTTCTTCTATCTTAAAAGGAAGAAGAAAGGAAGAAGAAAGGAAGGAAAAAGGAACAAGAAAGGAACCAAACATTGGGAAAAAGGAACCAATTTTGCAGCGAGGTAATCCTAATGCAACCACGCTGTTATTCCGCACAAACAAAGCTTTCCCACGTTAGCAGGGGAAGTTTGTGCGGTGCGGGTTAACCTCTGTCCTCCGGACGATGTATGAACAAAAGGAGACTGACACAGTTTTTTGAACACTTCCATCTGCCATAATGATCAATAAAAACATAGAAAATAACCGAAGCTTAACCTTTCCCGCTCCAATATTGCGTTTATTTCCCGCACAAAAAAACACCTAAAAAATTTCCATTCTTAAAAAAAAATTGCTAATTTTATCCGGTGAATGTTCTTTGATAGCCGATTACCGGGCAGAGCACCCCACACAAACCGGCGTACCCATTGCCGCGTTGGAGCACTACGCGCACTACTATCCGTTTGGCATGCAACAGCCCGGCAGGAATGGGAATAGGTATCGGTTTGGGTTTAATGGGATGGAGATGGATGATGAGGTGAACTGCAATGGGAATAGCTATGACTTTGGGGCCAGGTTGTATAGCCCGAGGATTGGGAGGTGGATGGCTATGGATCCGTTAGCATACAAATATCCAGGTTATAGTCCTTATAATTTTGGCTTGAACAATCCTATATACTTCATTGACCAAGACGGGAAAGAACCAAGAGAAGGGAATGAAGTGCAACATGTCGACTTTACAAGATGTTTTATAATACTTATTAGAGATGATTCGGAGAGGTTCGGAAAAACAGATAAACATTTAAGACGTTCAGCAGGAGATAGGTTTGCTCATGTCACATTTATAGGGCCAAGGGGAAGAGGGCCAAAGGTACAACAGAAATTTTTCGAGTATAAAGGCTATAGTGATATGTTTTCAGAGGATGCTTTCTTAGAATCTAAATCAGCTTATGCATGGATTGTTGCCTCAAAATCTGACCCTGGCTATAAATATGTCGAATTTAAGGAAAAAGGAGATAAGTTGCAGATAATAAATAGGGATGTTGTTAATTATAATGAAAAGTTAGGAGTCGATGAAGGTTTTGAAAATTTAGTAAGAAGGAAAGACACTTATGAGCAAGATAAAGAGGGTGACAGACAGTTGGTTTCGGTGGAATTCTGGCAGTATAGAACTGTTGAAACCGAAGAGGGTGAAAAGAAAGTGGAATTTAAACATATAAAAATATATAGTGAACCAGGAGTAGAAAATGAAGTTTCTGATTGGCAGGAAGCTGAACCTTCAAAATATGATCCAGATGAAGATTAATGTATTAACTATAATGCTATTTATTGTTGTTTTTGGTTGTGGGGTGGGCAAGAAAAACAACAATTCGGAAATTAGTAAAGATTCAACAAACCAGAATAGCACTGAAAATAAGATTACAGTTGCGGATAGTGCTTTATCACCTCAGGAACTATTTAATAAAGTTGTATTAGATGCGCCAAATTACGTATATCAATTTTTAAGCAGTAAAATAAATAGTAGTCCTGACCTTAAGATTTGTTCTAACTTAAAAAACAAAACCATAGAGGTGAGTATAACAGTTGTAGACACTGTTATAATAGAGTCATCTAGTAAAGTTTATGAATTTAATGATAATGGAGATCTTGTATCATACAGTGATGGAGGGGAAAAGTTGGCTAGTTTGTTTAATAATTTGGATGCTAGGCAGTTTGGGTTTATCGATACCTATACAATATCTTACTATGATTTCCGTATTGAGGTAAATAAACTGTGTGAAGAATTTAGAGATTGAGGGTAGTGTCCCAATTGGTAGGGTAGTGTACTATATGTAGCTTTTAGAAAATGCCAATCAATAACAAACTGGATATACCGGGCATATTGTGCCAGGTAAAATAGCTGTAATTTCTTGAGCCGGATTATCCATTTTTGTAATTAAAGTATCACCACAATTCTGTTATTTCATAACCTCCCGCACAAAAAAACACCCAAAAAACATCCATTCTTAAAAAAAATGGCTATTTTTATCCGGTGAATGTTCTTTGATAGCCGATTACCGGGGGGAGCACCCCACACAAACCGGCGTACCCATTGCCGCGTTGGAGCACTATGCGCATTATTACCCGTTTGGAATGCAACAGCCCGGCAGGAACGGGAATAGGTATCGGTTTGGGTTTAACGGGATGGAGAAAGATGATGAGGTGAAAGGTGGCGGAAATAGCTATGATTTTGGGGCCAGGTTGTATAGTCCG
>JBNJGZ010000158.1:0-4684 GCA_051748065.1 Bacteroidota bacterium | reverse complement strand
TAAATGTAACCCCACAGGATAGCTTTGCACTAAATATCAGGTTTAAAGAACTTCAATTTCATCAGATCGAAGGATACTTCGGCCAACGAGAGTTTTCAACTACCGATACAACCGCTATAGACTTTTTAAGTCATATTGAATCAGGCATCATTGATATGGACTCGGTATATGCTAAATTGCAAATAGAAAACGGACTGGGTGCTGACTTGACTATGAATGTGAACGAGCTGATCAGCATAAACCGGAATAACAACCAAACAATAGCTCTCACGGGAAATTTTATAAATTCGGATATTTCTATTGCCCGCGCCGTAAAGAATACATCAATAACTCCTGTGATAAAAACAATCGACCTTACAGATTCAAACATGGACGAGTTTATTGAAAACCTGCCTGAAAAAATCGCTTACAACATGAGCCTACAGCTCAACCCTTTGGGAAACATTACGATGGGAAATGATTTTTTCAACAGCAATTACCCGTTGAAAGTTAAAATGGATATGGACATTCCATTAAAAATCTCTATGGAAGACATCTGGTTGACTGACACGATCGATCTGGAGCTGGATGAAGAAGCACCCTTTCAGGAAGCTGACTTAAAACTGATTACGAACAATTATTTCCCTGTAGAGGCACAGGTAATTGTTAAAACTCTTTCAGAAAACACAGAGAGTAATACAATTACAAACAATAACAATATTATCGCTTCAGGCATATTAAACGCTCAGAACATTGTTGATCAGCCTTCGGAATCGATCATAGACCTAAATATCTCAGAACAAGCTGTAAACGACATAAGGGAAACAGGCAAACTTTTGGTTCTGTTAAAGTTACAAACACATAATCATGAAATGCTTCAGTTTTACGAACACTATAAAATGGAATATGAATTAAGGGGAAACGCAACTGTACGAATAAATGCAAATTAAATTCATACATATTGTTCTTTTGGCTCTGCTAATGGGAAATGCAGTTTCCGGTTATACCCAGGAATGGTCGCCATTTACACTGCAGGATAAACCCGGGATTCGGATTGGGCAGAATATCAACTTTCAAACCAACACCCTACCTGCAAATTTTATTAAAGAAGTATGGCAAAGCAATCATTTGACACATCAGATAAAAACTGATGCGCTTAACAATCTGCAAACGCTTGAAAACCTTGCCAAATTAGAAAACAGCACAACTTTCCAATTCACTCATCCACTGAAAGACAGCTCTTTTATATTTTCAACACGGATTACAAATCAACAGTTCGGGGAAATGTCTTTTTCAAAAACAACATTCCAGCTGGCATTTTTTGGTAACAGCACCAGTATTGGCCAAAAAGTTCCGCTTGATTTTCATTACCGGGACATGGCTTTGCAAACAATGCAGCTGGGACTCCATTACAAAGGAAAAAAACACATCGCCGGAATAGAATTAGGCCCCGTAAGTGGTTCATATATATTTGACTTTGAGCTCAACAACGGTTATATCTACACGCAGGAAGACCTGTCCGGAATTGAAGCCGGCGGAGAGGCCATTGCAACCTGGAGCGATAGCACCGGAAAACGAAACCTTTGGAGCGGCACCGGCATTTCCGCTGCCATTTACTATGGTTACAAATCAAAAGATCATCAGTTTTATATCATGCTTGACGATTTTGGTATGATCAATTTTCGAAATAACGACATCAGTGACCAAACGGACAGTACATGGAATTACAGCGGTGTTAATTACAATATCTTTGAGCAGGACGAAGTGGTTTTTAATATCAACCAGGACAGTGTGCAGCAATGGACAAACCTTAGAAAAGCCGGAAACAAGCGTTATATGCTACCTTCCGCTCTGCGGTTTGGCCTGAAACAACAATTTGAAAACCGCAAGTTCTTCCTGAACATTTTAGGTAAATATCACTTATACAGCTTTGCCCGTCCGGAGCTCAAAATTATGCCGGGCTGGACACTCAACCAAACATGGAAAATTATGACCAGCATGTCCCACGGAGGCTATAGCAGTCTGAATGCCGGCTTGCATATAAAAAGCAAATTTCAAAACGGATGGCATTTGGCTGTTGGCAGCAACAATCTGGCCGGAATGTGGTTTAATAATCATCCCGCAGCCATGGATGTGTATCTAACAATTTACAAATATTAACAAAAGCAGCTATCGATAATTTAAAACAACCCTAAATTAAAAGAGCCTTATGCAATATAACATTCCTTATCTTCAACATATTGACTCCGGAAATTTTTTGCTAATTGCCGGCCCCTGCGTTATTGAAAATGAGACTATCCCAATGAAAACAGCCGAAAAGCTGGCTGAAATATCCAATAAATACAAAATTCCGCTTATCTTCAAAGCTTCTTACAAAAAAGCCAATCGTTCCCGGATAGACTCATTTACAGGGATTGGAAATGAAAAAGGCCTGAAGTTGCTTAAAAAAATCAGGAACACGTTTCAGATCCCGGTTATCACAGATATCCACAGCGAAACCGAAGCTTATATCGCAGCAAAATATGTTGATATTCTGCAAATCCCGGCCTTTTTATGTCGTCAGACAGATTTATTGGTAGCTGCCGCTAAAACAGAAAAGATAATAAACATTAAAAAAGGACAATTTTTATCCGGAGAAAGCATGAACCATGCAGTGCAGAAAGTCAGAAATGCCGGAAACAACAATATTATGCTGACGGAAAGAGGAACAACATTTGGCTATCAGGATCTGATTGTGGATTTCCGCAACATTCCCGTCATGAAACGCAATAACGTGCCCGTTATTCTGGATGTAACACATTCCCTGCAACAACCCAATCAGACGAAAGGAGTTACCGGCGGTCAACCCGATATGATAACTACAATGGCAAAAGCAGGAATAGCTGCCGGTGCAGACGGAGTATTTTTGGAAACGCATCCGAATCCTGCTATTGCAAAATCCGATGGAGCGAATATGCTGAAACTCGATAACCTTGAAGAATTGGTAGCGAAACTCATTCCTATCTATCAAACGGTAAACCAATAAAGTATGCCACGATTTTTGCTCATATCGCTTTTCATGACGTTCAGCCTGACAATGGTTGCACAGCAAAACTTCATCAATAGCTATGGCTTTCATGGGTATAACGAAGGGATTGACATTCTCAGCCATACCAATGGATATCTGGTGGCCGGGAATAGTTCCGGGCAATCAGGGCAATCTCAAACATATCTGGCAAAGATCAACAATCAAGGAGAGACACTCTGGGATTTGAGCTTTTTCAAAACTTCTCTTACAACTATTCAGCAGGTTAAATTATTCAGTCCCGACAGTATCGTTTTAGTTGGAAGCCGCCACGCCTCTACTAATGATGAATATGAATATTTTGTGAGCCTGGTGGACAGCAGTGGAAATACTTATTGGGAAAAAAGCTTCGGAGGCGAAGGCTGGCAACAAATATCCTCGGTGCACTTAAAAAAAGACAAGATAATTTTAGGCGGACATACTCTAATAGACTCTGTTGGCTATTATCAGCCGGCCATAATAAAAATCAGCACTTCCGGAACAATTGTTTCGGCGCAACAGCTTGCATCCTCCTCAACAAAGAAAATACACAGCATAGACATGATCGGAGACTCTGTTATCCTTGCTGCCGGATATCAGGTTAACACCGCAGACAGCCAAAAAAATGGCTGTTTCTTGCTCTTAGATACAAATTTAAATGTTATTACAGATTCTGTATTGACAGATACGATTGAAAATGAATTGTTTTTTGCCCGTTGGAAACATCCCTTTATTGTAGCCGGTGGATATCAAAAAACGGATCAGAAAGCCAAACAAAACTGGCATATTATGCTCAATCCTTTTTCGCCCAATCAAAGGTCTTTTTTAGGAGGCGGATTAAACGACGATGTCTTTACCGACATGGCGATCACACGTCATGATAAGTTTTATTTTACCGGGTTTACAAATTCTTTTGGAGGCGGTAAAAAAGATGCGCTGATTTCCATTCACGACAAAAACGGGTATTGGAAAGACTCTTATACCATAGGAGAATTAGAAGATGAAACAGGAAACAGCATTATAACAGATGACAGCAGCAGGGTAATCATTTGCGGGACAACAAACAGCTGGGGACCTGACTTTAGCAATATCTTTGTTGTTCACTCCGACAGCGCAAACAAAAATGTGACATATCAGGATCATTACACAGATATTCATTTATCAAAAACGACGGGGAAGGTGAGCGTTTATCCCAATCCATTTCACGATCAACTAAACATCCAACAAGACAAATTCTCTCTGCAACAAGATCAAAAACAGGAAGTTTATATTTATGATATCCGGGGACAACTGGTTTACCGGAAAAAAGTAACTTTATGCCAATCCCTCAATTTGAAAAAACTGGAGCCGGGATTATATTTTCTGGAGATACCGGAAAGCAGAGTACGGGAAAAAATCATCAAACAATAAAAACAAGAATCCATTTGCATCCATATTTGCTATTCACTGACTTATCATTGAATTAACTGGCGGAAGGTAACCACTGATTCTATTGATATTTTTGATAACAAATGTGCATTTATCCCCTTTATCGAAAAATTTAACATATTCTCTTAAAAAGAGAACAAATTCAATAGTTTACTTGTCTTTTTATTGAAACCAAAATATTTTTATAAAACACAAAACCGATACTATGAAACGAAAAAATCTAATCATTATGTT
>JBNJGZ010000157.1:0-4798 GCA_051748065.1 Bacteroidota bacterium | reverse complement strand
ACACCAGGGGCTCCGGGCTGTATTTAATGACCTCACAAAGATTTATATTAAATTAATTTCTAATAAGTTAATTTTTTTTTATATCTTTATTAAACTTTTGGGCAATTCACCGTGTCTTAAAAACAGAACAAATTGTTAATGATATGCTAAAAAGGTTTACTCTTTTTACTATAATTTTTCTTATCGCTCTATCTCCGGCTTATACGGCTGATTATTACTGGGTCGGTGGCAGTGGCGACTGGACGGATATCAATCATTGGGCGAAATCCTCCGGTGGCAGCACAAATTACTTGCAAGCACCTACCGCATCCGATAACGTAATTTTTGATGCAAATTCATTTTCTTCTCCGGGTCAGGTCGTCAATCTGAATACCCATACAATTTCCTGCAATGATCTTATTGTTGACAATGCAGACTCCGTTATCTTTCAGGGCGTTTGCCATACATTTAACATTCATGGTTCTTTAGATTTTCAGAAAGAAATGAAATGGCCTTCAGACATTACCTTGAATTTTAACTCCAAAAACCAGGGAAACATTATCGACCCGGCCAACCATGAATTCTCAACTGTTAATTTCAAAGGCACCGGCGGAGAGTGGTTTTTAGAAGGCTTTTTTGAGGCTAATACAATCAATCTCAATACCGGTACCTTAAACTTAAATGACAATAATGTGACGATAAATACACTACAGTCGATCACATCAAATACGCGCAGTCTTGAGTTAAGCAGTTCGGAAATTTCCATAAAGAGCCGGGTTAATATCATGGGGCCGAACATATCGGTATCTCCCGGAACTTCTGAAATCGTTTTATTATCAGGAGATCAAAATATCTTTCAGTTTAAAGTTCATAATACACCGGACCTTTCTTTCTATGATATCACTGTAAAATCCAAAGGCGGAGGCATTTCAACGGCTTCCAACTTAATCAGTTTTCATAACATCGAATATTTTGATCATGGAAGGCTATCAGGCAACCATAATATTCACGACCTTATTTTGCATAATGGAACTAACCTGACTGTTGCGGAAGGTTATACAAAAACATTCTCAGGAGACATTAAACCAAACGGAAGTTGTGTAAAAAACACCGGTATTCTGTCTTCCGGCACCACAACCTTTTCAAAAAACTCGGGAACTATTGACATAGAATATGTAAAGCTTAAAAACATTCATGCTACGGGAGGTGCTACCTTTAATGCTGAAAACTCCAAAGACCTGGGTAACAATCCGGGCTGGAACTTTACCAGCCCAAATCCGCGGACATTATACTGGGTAAATTCATCAGGAGTCTGGCACGACACCACCAACTGGTCTTTAAGCAGTGGCGGGCCCGCCGGTGAATGCCCGCCGACAAAATACGACAATGTAATTATTGACCAAAATTCGGGAAACGGGGGAACTATCTCGTATGGAGCTCCGGATACGCTTGCCAAATGTCATGATTTTACCTGGAATATCAATTCGACCTCCCCTATGACAATGGTAGGCGATAATACGCTGGAAATACATGGCTCGCTTGACTTTGATAATCAGGTAAACTTACAATCCGAGCAGGTTATTTTTTGTTCATCCGACATGGGTGAAACCATTAAGACGGGAAATATATCCTTTTCGGGAGATGTTGTTTTTGACGGGGATGGAGGATGGACCCTGCAGGATAGTCTGAAAAGAGAAAATAACGCTATCACCGCCGCGAAAATATCTTTTAAAAAAGGAAACCTTAATACTAACGGGCAGTATATCACCACTCCCAGGTTTTGGTCACAAACGACAGATAAAAGAGTTTTAACACTGGCTAACTCCACTATCGACGTCTGGCAAGACTCATCCTGGGTTGTAAAACAAGATTCACTTACAGTGAACCCGGGGACATCCTTAATAAATCTGCGGAATCCGGAAAGCATTATGAGAAACATGCTACTGGGCGGAGTAATTTATCATAATGTAAACTTCCGGAATACGGAAGGAGAACTGAAAATTGTCAATGATGACAACACAGCATTCAATAAAGTAACCTTCAATAGCAATGCTTTGCTGAAGGGGGCCGGAGTATTCGACAGCCTGATGTTAGCACAGGACCGTGTCTATGAATTTCAGGGTGGCTATCCACAAACCATAAATAATCATCTTGGGGCCCAGGGAGGCTGTGAAGGCTGGATTACTATGACATCTGATGTTATTGATGATACGGCAACTATTTTATCTTCCTCCGGCACCATCTCTGTTGAAAATGTATTGATGATGAGAGTAGCTGCCGGCGGAGGAGCTAATTTCATGGCAAATAATTCAGCTGATAAAGGAGGAAATCCCGGCTGGACATTCACTGCTCCTGCAGGTCAGGATCATTATTGGGTAGGCGGAGAAGGAAACTGGAGTGACACCTCCCACTGGTCATATAATAGCGGCGGAGCGGGTGGCGCTTGCCTGCCGACTCCTTTTGATAATGTTTACTTCGATGCAAATTCCTTTAATTCAAACGGAGATACTGTTTTCATAGATTGTTTTAATGCATTCAGCAAAGACATGGACTGGAGTAATGCTACTCTTAATCCTTCGCTGGCAGGAAAAGAAAACAAAAGACTCAGAATTTTCGGCAGCCTCACATTAAAAGATAGCTCAACTATGAGCTTAGATTATAAAGGCGAAACATTCTTTTCATCAAAAAATCAAGGCAATACAATTTACAGCGCTAAGAATATCTTTAAGAATGATGTGATCTTTGAAGGTGTTTACGGCGGATGGACCCTCTCTGACACTCTTTTTACTGATGTGGATGCTGATGTTTTGTTTTTAGTAGGCCACCTTAACCTGAATGGGAAAGGATTGATTACCGGTAAATTCCTTTCCGAACATTCGCGTACCAAAACACTGGACCTTTCGTCTTCTTATATGGAAATCAAAGCGGGTGGTAAAGACAAAAAAGCATACAGCATGAAGTGCGACAGCTTAACGCTTTATCACACCAATTCGCTGATAGAAATGTCCGGAAATCAGGGATTCTTCTTTAATTCAGGCACAGGAAATACGCATTATGATAAAATTATATTTTCAAGCACAGATTCCATTACCAAAGGAAATAAAGGAAAAATTCAAACTTTTAATCCCGATGTAAGATACAATAAAGTTACATTTTTAAATAACGGTTTCCTTTTCGGACCGAATAAATTCGACACATTGGTGTTTTCCCCGTCAAGAACATATAATCTTGAACATGATGAAACCCAAACAATAATCAATGAATGGGAGCTCAATACAGATTGTAACAATTACATTAAAATACGTTCTGAAGAAAAAGGGTTTCAGGCTAATATACTGAAGATAAACGGAGATGTAAACGGAAGTTATTTACAACTTAAAGATTTAAACGCTATCGTAAATGTAAACTATAATGCGAGTCAATCTTATGACCTGGGAAATAACAATGGATGGAACATTTCTCCTACATCGTCCTTACAGCTATATTGGGTAAATGGCGAGGGAGACTGGTTTGACCCTCAGCACTGGTCATACAGTAGCGGAGGCCCGGGAGGAGCTTGTATTCCAACTAAAAAAGATAATGTCTATTTTGATGATCATTCATTCCCTAATGACAGCAGTAAAACAGTTACAGATACCAACAGCGTTTCATACCCCCTGTTGCCGACAACCCCGGAATCTCATGACATGGACTGGACAGGAGCAAATTACAAACCGCTCTTCGATGTAGGCACAATAAATATACATGGCTCCTTAACGTTAATTGATAGTATGGAAAGCAACCTGCAAACGGTTAATTTTAACTCCGACACCTCAGGAGAGACTATTACGACCGCAGGTGACACGTTTAACAATGTATACTTCAGAAACGGAGGCGAGTGGACATTGCTGGACTCGTTTAAAATCAAAAATAAAATTACCTTTCTCGAAGGAAACCTGAATACCAATGGAAAAACTGTTTTATGCAAAAATTTTATGTCAAACATCGACAATAACAGAACATTATCATTGGATAATTCCACGATTTTTATCAACAGAAAATGGGAAATTAATGGAGATAACTTCACGCTGAATGCCGGGCAATCATCGATATCTTTAATCGATACAACAACAAATAAACCATTGGAGATGTATCTGGAAAACGGAGGCCAGCAACAATACCATAATGTTTCTTTCAAACAACCCAACGGGGGTTCTTATTTAAAACAAATACAGGCAGAAGGGGTTTTTAACACACTTTCTTTTGAAAGCGATGCTACAATAACCGGGAAATCCAAATCCGACACTTTGGTCTTCAGACCCGGATACACATACAGCCTTGATCATACTGAAACACAACGTGTTTATGATCATTGGCAGGTACGTGGCAATAATTGTTTCTACATCAATCTGGAATCAACATCAACAAATCAACAGGCTCAGGTAAAGAAAAACGGCACGGATGTGCTGGGAGATTACATCAATATGCAGGATATAAAAGCGCTTGGAAACGCCACCTTTTATGCCGGTGATTTCAGTGATGACGTCAGCAATAATGACAACTGGATATTTCAAAACGGGCCGAATTACGTTTATGGCTTACCGGACACGACTTATCTTCAACTGGGCGGTACAGTAACTTTGCATACAACTAATTTTAACGGCACTTCAAGCACAGAGTATCAGTGGTCAACAGGAAGCACAGCAGATTCTATCATTGTGGACTCCACCGCTTGGTATTACATTACGGTTACTTACGCAGGCGATTGTGTTGTGGAAGACTCCACTTTCCTGGCTTGTGACCTCAGCCTGGACTTCACGGCCACTCCTCCTACCTGTCA
>JBNJGZ010000156.1:0-4804 GCA_051748065.1 Bacteroidota bacterium | reverse complement strand
TTTTATGATTTTTTTTTCGTAATTCGTAATTCATAATTGAGAATTCGTAATTGAGAAACCCATTCCTCTATTCAAAAAAGAAATTATCGATTGTGCAGGAGCAGAAAACAACCAATTCGTTATCGTTGATGTCATTCTTTTGTTGGCTTTGTGTTATTTGTTTTGTTCTGTATGCTCTCCTTGATATAATATGAACCTGTCTTTGAACTACTTCCTTTAAAATCAATTATCCCCGCTTTTTTTAAAGCCGAAAGGTCTCTCTTTATTGTAGGAATGGACTTTTTTAGTCTTCCGGCTAAAGTCTCAGAAGTCACTTTTTGCTCTTTTTGAATAATCTTTAAAATCTCTACCAATCGCGTTTTTACTCCCTTACTATATTGTTTCAGGCTGCCATGTTCAATAGCATTATTAACAGCATCAGTTAAAGTATCAGTTGGGGTATCAGTTGGGGTATCAGATTCTGCCTTTTCTTCTACTATATGCATTTCTTCAGGTAAAGGTATACTAATAGAAAAAACATCATTCTTTAATTCAAAATAAGATGACTTGAATTCTGTCTCTATGCCTTCACCATTCTTTATAAGCGTAATATTCCTTTAGTGTCCATTTTGTTGATTTAATAATTGGAAAAAATTAGATGAGCTGCTCCAGGTAATCGCCATAGCCCAATCCATCATCACGCAATACATTCGCAAAACTCCAGACTTTTGATATAATGGGTGATGTCATAATATTATTCTATTTTCCTTTCTTTATTTTCTCAGCTAATCGGTAAACTCGTGTTCCAACTTGATTTGGCCAGCGCTCTCTGGGATTCTTGTCCAGACTTTTTGCCTGTCTTATAGCCTGGTTAACATATTGTATAAGGTATTCAGCGTCATAGTCAGATTCCCTGAAACCATTGGGCATATGATTACTAACCTCTTGTTTTAATAAGGTTTTGTGTGCACTGACCTTGCGATTTTCATAAAATCGTTTTTTTTCCTCTGATGAAAATTCATCTATATCTACCAAATGCAGCAATAACCAAATTTCAAAAGCAGGATTACTCAAACCAAGATGATATCCTTTTTTCCTATGACATTGCTGTGCAACATAGCTTAGTTCCTTTTCTCCCCATGATTGATAATCCCTGTCAACTACCATCCATAGTTCATCGTCATATGCAATTTCATATTTATCGGCAAACTCGTCCAGAGCTTCCATCACCCTTTCCGGGTTGGAGCTATTCGTTTTCCGGTCAATTATTTCCACATGCACTCCGGAACTTAAATACTTTTCTTTCAAAGCCCCGAAATAGATAGGTTCTGTTTTACGCCCTTCAGTAGCAATAATGATTAAACGTGCTTCTCTCTTACCTTCCGGTCTTGTGTATGGTACTCTTTTATGTGGCATTACCAACTTAATTCTTCAGGGTTAGACAAAAAAGGGATTGCTCCAAAACGGCCATTTAAATACCCTTTTGTTATATTTTGTTCTCTCCGTGGTTTAAACTCAAGTAATGAATATAAAGATGAGCTTTTCTTTTTATTTTTCTCTATGAACCAAATCTCATCACGCCGCAACAAATCCAGGTCTAATAAATTCGATTCATGAGTTGTAGCAATCAGCTGACTTGCATTGTCTTTCGATGAATTCAGAAAATATTCCATGATTTTCCTTGTTAAAATCGGATGCATACTACGATCCAGCTCATCAATTACATAAACAGAATCGTTGGTGCTTAAATCAATTAATGCCGGAATAAAGTCAATGATTCGATTTGTGCCATCCGATTCTTCATCCAATTCAAAGAAAACTTCTTCTCCCGAAATGGATAAATGCTTGGCCATAATCTTATGGGCGACAACTTCCCCGTTATCATCTTTTTCAAAGGCGTAGTTGCGCCGGTTGTTTTCAGAGCCTATTATGACCTTGTGGCCGGGCTTTAAATCTTTTGTGATGCCATTGACTATTTCAGAAGGAATTTCTTTCAGATCAACTGCTGGGTCAACTTCTTTGCGAGTTAATTCCTCCACGCCGGTTTTGAAATATTCCAAAAAATGCGTAAATGAATCTGACAGGTTTTTATCCTCCTTAAGATTAAACTCCAAACCTTCAAATCTGGATTTTGGGAAAATTACTTTCAGTTGATTGGAAAACCAGCTAAATACATCATTTATTTCCGTGATAAAATTCAGATTCCTACGCGTAGCCTCTAGCAAAAACAGTCTGTTTCTGGGGGTTCCCCTGCCTGTAAAGTAGGCGAATTGTTCGTTTTCTTTGCTCGCAAATCGTACTTTATCGAAAACCACTTTCACGCTATCTTTCAAATTTTTCCGCTTATAAATAGTTTGCTCCGTTCGCTTGTTAATTTTTACAAGCCACTCTTCTATCACTTCTTCCCGGTTAAAATCAACTCCATAAGCGTAGCACGCTCCGTTAGCTTTGATCTCAAATTCGATTTTCGATGTATTGTCTTTTTGATCAGAAAGTTTGAACGGATGATAGTTGATTCCTGTGGGAGCAGAAAACCCCTTAGTAACAAAATGCTTCATGAATGACACAGCTTTTACCAGGTTTGATTTTCCTGAAGCATTGGCGCCATATATCACCGCTGTTTTGAGCGCTGGGATATCATCGCGGTTTTCTTTCCGCACTACATGCCTGTTTTCCGGTCCTTTACCCGGGTAAAGGCTCAAAAGGGTTTCCTCATCAAACGACAAAAAGTTTTTTATGAAAGCTCGAATCAACATGATATTATAGTGTTTTATAATGACAATTTAGGGTGCAATATTATTATTTTTGTCAAAATAAAACAATTTTTTTGTGTTAAAAGTTTAAAAAAGTTTTTTTAAAAACATTATCTTCTCTTTAAAGCCTTATAATACTTTTCAATTTTTTGTGCCATAAGCTTTCTCCTTTCCTCTAAGAAATTCCCGTAATCATCAATATCCATATTGTCAATATTCAAAGGAATGCAGTGCTGATAAAGGTTTTCTTTTAACTCCTCCACAGAATTGATTCCTCCATATTTTAGATTTCCGTTGTTACACTGTTTGTAAATTTCCTGGAAATATTCAGCCGGTGAACTGTCTCCAATAGCAATGTTGATCTCACTCTGCATCAAAACATAATTGGCTATTTGATTATACTGTCCCCGTGAGTAACCATTTTTCTTGAGATAATTTTTTGGAAAGATGTGGTGGATATCTCCTTTATGAGAAACCAATTCGGCAATAGAAATGGATTTGGACAGGAATCCTTTATCCTGAAGCTTTACCTGAGCTGCAAGGTATAATCTATAATACGGGCTGCTGGCCACTGATGTGTTGAAACGCTGCGGGAGCCGGTATTGCCAGAATGCATCTGATAATTGTCCGTTTTCCTCATCTTCCAAAAACTTCTCTACCCCGTATTCATTTATTCGTTTTATGTCGTAATCAAATGCTCCTTCAGGGTTTCCTGCATAGCGGTTAGTGAGAATCGACATGGCGTACCAGCGACTCACAAGCTCTTCAATTTTTGCCGGATACACCTTTTCTTTGCGTAAGATGAGGTAAACTATGTATGCGAAGTTTACCGCGTTTTGGGAGCCGATTAATGATGAATCAATAAATCCTGCTGAATTTAGTATCATAATGAAATTCTTAAAATTCGTCTCGTTCACGAATTTCAATGCTCCTTCTCTTAATGTGTCGAAAGCCTGTTCTGCAATCTGGGCTTCAAACTCTCTTGTTTCAAAGTTTCTGCCGGATAGTAAAGCTACCAGTTCTCTCAAACGACCTCTCCTGAATTCCGATGTAAACGCAACACGAAGTAAATCTGTGTAGCTGGGATCGTACAAGTCGTCATTTTCATTTTTCAGCCATTGGATTTTGCTAAGGTAGTCTGTGGCGGCAAATTCTTTATCATTTCCGGCAATGTCGTCAAAATATTCGGGTGCTACAGCCAGGTGGCAGAAATAATCGATGAGCTTTCGGAGCAGGTTCCCTCCATAAGATTCGTTGGCTGCAATTTTTGACATAACAAAATCTGCCTGGCTCAACTCTGCACCTTTTGAGTTGATGCGAATAAATATTTCTGTGACTTCCTCAATGCCAAGGCTACTGTCCAAATCAATCATTCCAATCTGGTTGCTTTTTATACTTAATAGCCTTTCAATTGAAGTGAAAATGGCGTCATCATCCTCCTCATTATTTCGTTTACAATAGTTTTGGACATACTTCATGATTTTTATATTGGGGTCCAGCACTTCTGAGATATCAGCAATCCAGGTTTTGTCTTTTTGAATAGCTGAATTCGAAACTTCAAAACGTTCCTCCTTTGGATGAAAAGCAATGCGTATATTGGTTCGCTGATATTTTTTATTGATAATCCTTTTACCTAAAATAGAAGCCATCAACGCAGTGATTCGCTGCTGCCCGTCAATGAGTATTTTCTTTCCCTGCGATTTAGAACCATCTTTTAATTTTACCGCCGGATTTTGCCAGATAATGAGATAACCAATAGGATAGCCATTATACAATGAATCTAATAAATCTCTAACCTGAGTAGCATCCCATACAAAAGGGCGCTGAATTTCAGGAATGGCAATTTCTTTTGCTTCCACATAAGAGAGTAATGTTTGAATGGGATGATGATTGACCGCGTATTTTGCAATAGCCATAATTCAATATTTATATTTCACTTTTTCTTTCTCTTCCTTAATTCTTTCCAGCAGCCGCTGTTATTATTGGAATTATATATCTAAATTAATCATTTTTCCAATAAAAGGCAATATTTTTTCGGGAATTTTTTAAACATCAAATGGTATTCGATTTTA
>JBNJGZ010000155.1:0-4837 GCA_051748065.1 Bacteroidota bacterium | reverse complement strand
AACTGAAACTTATCTATCCAATATTGGGCCGAGTCTATATCCTGGATTTCCTTATTTGCTGTTTTCATTCACTTCTAATTCTTCGTTAAAAATATATATTAGCCTTACTGTTATTACATTATTGTATTGATCACGTTGCCATTTGTCACCGGTAACATCTTCAAAATCGCGTGTGCGGATTTTAGCAAAAGAATAAGCATAACGGGCATTTCCCCAGAGTCTTTTATGAATCCGGAAACGAATGTCAACCAGGAAATTAAAATCATCAGTATCGTAGGGTCCACTAAGTGTATTCCAGGGGATTTTATGGGAATGCTCATACTCTTCCATTTTAACAAGACGTCCCCAACTGGCACCTAAACCAAAAGTCATGGTTTCACGGTCTTCAAAATGCACAAGTAGCGGCACTTCGGCATAATTTAGTTTTAACAGATAAGAGCCATCTTTTGGCGGAGTATACTGCTGGCTGCGATAAGAGCCTTTTTCACTGTATAAGGTTTCAAGACTTATCGACCAATTGTCATTGATAGGAATGATGGCTGATGCGCCCACATTTAACCCAAATTTATGAAAGCCATAAATTTCATCACCATCCACTTGAGTGAGGTTTGTTCCAAGTATTCCGGCTCCTTTTATATTTTGACTATACAAACCGGAACTAAGCAAAATCATTAATATAAGGCTTACAATTCGTGTTTTCATTATGTATCGTTTGTAGAAAACTGCTAAAAGTTATTATCAATTTATAACGGACTTTCGTCCATATTTGTTATTCAACTTGTTTTAATGATAATTGTATTCGTTTACGCTCTGTATCTACTGATATTACTTTCACCTGCACATGTTGATGTAACACCACCACTTCAGCAGGATCACTAATGAAACGGTCAGCCAGTTCTGAGACATGAATAAGTCCGTTTTCTTTGATCCCTATATCTACAAAACAACCAAAAGCTGTAATATTATTCACTTGTCCCGGGACTACCATTCCGGGCTTAACATCTTCTATTGATCTGAGCGAACGGTCAAACTCAAAAGTCTTAAGGTTTTCTCTAGGGTCACGGCCGGGTTTTTCTAGTTCTTTCAGTATATCCTGAACAGTAGGCAAACCCACGTCAGCCTCAACAAAATCTTTTGGATTAATCTGTTGAAGCAATTCGGAATTACGAATCAGTTTTTCTGGTTTTACACCTAACGATTTGGCTATTTTTCTGACAATATAATAACTTTCCGGATGAACAGCCGACTCATCCAGGGGTTGCTTTCCGTTTTTAATGCGCAAAAATCCGGTAGCCTGCTCAAAAGCTTTCGGGCCAAGTTTGGGCACTTTTTTTAGCTCATCTCGTGAAACAAAAGCAGTATTTTTCCGGTAATCGACGATATTTTGCGCCAAACCAGGTCCTATACCGGAAACATAAGTCAACAATTCTTTACTTGCTGTATTAACATCTACTCCAACCCTATTAACACACTGTATCACAATATCCTCAAGGCTTTTTGCCAGGTCTTTTTGATCCACATCATGCTGATACTGTCCAACACCAATTGATTTGGGGTCAATTTTCACCAATTCAGCCAACGGATCCATAAGTCTTCTTCCGATAGAGACTGCACCTCTAACTGTCACATCATATTCCGGAAACTCCTCGCGTGCAACTTTTGATGCAGAATACACTGATGCCCCGCTTTCATCAACCATTGCCGCTACAATATCTTTA
Source organism: Bacteroidota bacterium (assembly GCA_051748065.1). Taxonomy (GTDB): domain Bacteria; phylum Bacteroidota; class Bacteroidia; order Bacteroidales; family PWNQ01; genus PWNQ01. Next base: position 3,119 of record JBNJGZ010000155.1, on the reverse strand, counting down.
TTAAATTTGACTTTCGACTGAACAAATACTTCCGTTTCGCGTCCGGCAGTGCCATTTCCAATAGCAATCGCATCAATTTTATAAGCATCTGTGAGAGAACGCAGTTTTTTAGCGGCTTGCACTGTATCCTTTTGCGGCGGATGAGGATAAATAGTATCATTATCTAATAAATTACCGGAATCATCCAGACAGACTACTTTACAGCCACTTTTAAACCCCGGATCAATAGCAAGGACTCGTTTTTCGCCCATGCCGGGTGACATCAATAATTGATAAAGATTAGACTGAAATATCTCAATGGCCTTTTTATCGCTGCGCTGCTTCAGTTCACTCCGTATTTCCGTCTCCAGGGAAGGCAACATTAGTCGTTTTAAAGAATCCATTAAGGCAGTGCGAATAAGCTCAGCTTTCTTACCAGAAGTCTTCACAAACAATGGCTCAATTCGTTTCGCTGCTAGATTATTATCAACTTCAAAGCGAACATTCAAATATCCTTCTTTTTCGCCACGCGTAATGGCCAGATAGCGATGGGATGGTATTTTTTTTACATATTCCCGGTAATCAGCATAGGTTTTATACTTGTGCGCTTTCTCCTCTGTATATTCTTTAGATTTCTGACTAAAAAGCACAGAATTTTCCCATACAAACTTCCGCATTCTATTGCGTGCCTGCAAACGCTCATTGATCCATGCCGCCATAATATCCATGGCTCCGTTAATAGCTTCATCAGAATTATGAACCCCTTTAGACTCATCGATAAACATTAAAGCTTTTTTAAAAGGATCACCGTCAGACTGATTCATAATATACCCTGCTAAAGGCTCAAGTCCTTGTTCTATGGCTTTAGAAGCACGCGTTTTTCGCTTCTTCCTGAACGGAAGATATAAATCCTCCAGTTCATTCAATGTCTGAACATTATTAATTTGCTTTTTTAGCTCCGGAGTGAGCTTACCTTGTTCGTCTATGCTACGGAGTATAACCTCCCTACGCTCCTCACGTTTGATTAGCTGATGGTGTGTATCGCGGATACTGATAATCTGCTGCTCATCCAGGTCACCCGTCATTTCTTTCCGGTATCGTGCAATAAAAGGAATTGTGGCTCCTTCTTCCAACAACTTAAGTACGTTTTGAACATTTCTTTCACTGGTGTTGGCATGATTGGCGATCTGCGGTATAAGCCTTTCCATATTTAAATTTTTTGCAAAGGTAGAAAAGTGTACGTTCTATCCCTTATTATTCATTAAAAAACCGCCTGACCAAAATTTGATCAGGCGGTTTATGAAGATTAAGAAAAACTAAATTATTTCACGATTTCAGTAAAATCTTCTTTTTCAAAATAGTCGATAAATTCGCGGTCATAGGATGCTTTTTCTTTATAAGATTCATCCATATTAATGGCTTTCTTCAGGTTTGTATACAACATGTTATCATTATCGGTACGTGCACCAATAACTGCCATCAGATAATGTTTCCTGGCTGTTTCATCAGCACAGTCAAGTACCTGGGTAGCTTCATTGGTTTGTTCATCCATTAATAATGCAAGTGCTTTATTGTATTCACATTCCACATCTTGATATGCGCTTAATGCAGCGCTGTAATTACCATTGATAATCTTCAGTGTAGCTGTATTGTAACTTGTATTAATACCATGTTCTTTAGCAGTTGAATAATAATCAGCAGCAGATTCATAATCTTTTTTCCATGCCGCTAAAACTCCCATATTATTGGCAATATGGCCGTTATTTGGTTGTAATGTATTGGCACGCTCAAGATGTTCTGCAGCTTTATCTTCCTTACCCATTTCCAAAAGAACAGCAGCTAAATTATTATGTGCTTTCCAGCTATCGGGATAAACTTCTACGGCACCTTCATAAATTTTATGCTTGGCTTCCATATTATTAGTCAAAGTAGCTGCATAAAGAATTTCTTTTTTCGAAAGTGAATCGGGGTTGGTTGTTGCAAACTCAGCAATCTCTTCATCTGTAAGTTTAGGTTCATAAGCAAAAATAGTAATTTCTGCTCTTCTGAGAACTTCTAACATCTCTTCAATTTCTTCATAGATGACAGTCATATCTTTAATGCGCTGTTCACGTTCGCTTTTAGAAGCTTGTGATTTAATCACATTTGCAATCGTATTTTTCTCTTCAATATCAGAGGCTTGCAATGCTTTCATAAAACCATCATAATCTTCCCCTTTCGCTTCAACATTAAAATTAATTTCTTCCTCTACTTCATCATATTCTATTTTGTTATCATCTTCTTTGCTTTTATCTTCGTACCAATCAACAATAAAGTCTTTGGCAACATCCGCACGTTCTTCGGAGAGCTCTTCATTCAAAGAGAGTTCACCTTCCGGAGAGGCCCATGCATCAATATTTAATTTCTCCAGTTCCCAACCTCTTTCCATAAAACTCTTAAGCTGATCCATTTCTTCTTCATTATTTTCGTTCAGGTCAAGATTCCAGTTCAGGTTTGAACGGTTGTAATCATAATAAATATTCCCGGATTCTTTTACAATAGTTTCTTTCTCATAACCATGGTCGGCAATACTCACTTCTCCTGATTTAGCAACACGCTTGGAGGTCATAATCACACCATCAGCCACTTTATTATCCGGAAAAGATTCGGTATCATCATTTTTTGTAACTTCGGCAGTCACATAAAGTTCAGCAGCTTTCATGTCAGGATCCCACTCAAAAGAATCCGTATATTCAACCTTACCACCTTCTTTACTGTTGATTACTTTTCCATCAACTTCTTCTACATCTTCTCCTTTAAGAGTCATCGGCTCTAATTGTTTTTCCTGATTATCAAAACGTAAAACAGGTGTAAACTTTACTACGGCCTTTTTATGAAAAGATTTCTCTGGAATTGTGCCTGAAACTTTAACATCTACTGTATTCCCATGTACTTCCAGTGGGTTGGGTTCCACAGCATAATCTTCAGGCATTTGTGTATTGATACATCCTGCTAATAAAGCAGTTGCTGCAATAAACGTTAATAAAAATTTAGTTTTTCTCATAACAGATTCTATTTGATACATTTAATTGTTTTCTTAATATCTGCAAATATACAATGCAAAATTAAATTAGCCTAATAATCTAAAGGATTTTAAAAAA
>JBNJGZ010000154.1:0-4854 GCA_051748065.1 Bacteroidota bacterium | reverse complement strand
TTTTTCTTTCTTTGGTTTGAACAAAACCAATCATTTAATGTTAAAAATTAACAGAAACGTGGAAACTTACAATATTTAAAATGTTTCCACGTTTCTTTTATTATTTTTGCCGTTCATATTAATTCACAGCTTATTACAATTTAATGGAAGAAAAAAGAAAAGACATATTAGATACATCAAAGAAGATGTTTACAGAATACGGCATCCGTAGTGTTTCCATGGATGACATCTGCAAACAACTAAATATTTCCAAGAAAACCCTTTATCAATGTTTTGACAACAAAGCGGATTTGCTAGAAGCTTTAATAGACTTTGAGATGAAAGAAACATCAAAAGAAGCCGCTAAAATCAAAACTCAGGCCAGGAATGCCATTCATTCTTTGTTGTTAGTCAGCAAAGCCATGAGCCGTGTTTCTACCAATTCAAATCCGGCAGTAGCTTATGACCTGAAAAAGTATTACCCGGAATTGTACAATAAATTCATTCAGAAGAAGCGGGAATTGGCTTTCAAAGGAATTATCATGAACATGGAGCGTGGCATTGAGGAAGGTATATACCGCAATGATCTGAACCTGGAGCTTACAGCTCAGCTATACATCAAAAAAGTAGAGCAGATGCACGATAAAGATTTTATGGAAAACATCAAATATTCCCCGGAGTCCATTTTTAAGGTAATGTTCGAAAATCATATACGTGGAATAGCCAATACAAAGGGCATTGAAATATTTGAAAAAGAAAAAGAAAACTTAAATTTTAACATCGATGACACCACTGTCTAAATCAATTCTTCTGCTGATCAGTCTAACCCTGTTTTTCCGGTTAGAAGCACAGGAAACAAAGCAAATCTCGCTTCAGGAAGCCAGGGATTATGCTGTTGAACACAACATCAACGTTAAGAATGCGGAACTGGATGTGGAAAAATCCCAAAAGGAGGTTTGGGAAACTACCTCCATTGGATTACCTCAGGTTAATAGTTCCTTCAGGTACAACAACAACCTTGACCTTTCCACGCAACTTCTTCCGGGCGAATTCTTTGGTCAGCCCGGCGAGTTTGTTGAAGTGCAGTTTGGAACACAGCATAATGCAACCTTTGATCTGAACGCTAACCAAATCATTTTTGACGGCCCCTACCTTGTTGCCCTTAAAGCTTCCCAAACATTCCTGAATATTTCCAAACATCAGAAAGCCAAAACCACAATTGAGACGAAATATTCTGTAACAGAAGCCTATTATTCTGTTTTGGTGGCTCGTCAGAACATAAAAGTGCTGCAAAATTCACAGGAGAATGTGGAGCAATTACTTAATGACATCCAAAAGACATATCAACAGGGGATGGCAGAAGAGACTGACGTAGACCAGGTTCAAATTAACCTGTCGGAAATAGAAAACCAAATAAACACATTACAACGACAAGTAGACGTTGGCAAGTCGGTATTAAAATTTCAAATGGGCATGGACATGGAGAATGAAATCACATTAAGCGACTCGTTGCCCGGCATTCTCGATCAGATCAACTTACAAGAAGTAGGAGGAAAAAACTTTAATGTAAGTAATCATATCGATTATAAAATTGTTGACACAAAGGAAAAAGTAAACATGCTGCAAATGCGGCGGGAAAAGTCGGAATATCTGCCTTCTCTGTCGGCATTTTACACTCATCAACAAAATGCCATGCGCGAAGAATTCAATTATTTTGACGGCACGGATAATAAGTGGTTCAAGTCCAATGTTATAGGCTTAAAGGTTGACGTGCCGATCTTTAGCAGCGGTAGTCGATTATCAAAAGTACAGCAGGCGCAAATTGAACTTGAAAAGACTAAAAACCAGAAAGAACAGGTGGCACAAAATCTTAAAATGAACTTGCAAAGGTCCAAAACCAATTATATGTCGGCCCTGGAAAAGTATCATACAAAAAAGTCAAACCTGGAGCTATCCCAGAAAATATATAAAAGAAGCTTAACACGCTTCAAAAAAGGAATGATCAGCAGTACAGAGTTGACTCAAAATCAAAACCAAATGCTGAACACGCAATCTACGTTTTATCAAGCCATTTACGAATTGCTGAAAGCTAAAAATGAACTGGATAAAACCTTAAATGATTTTAAATAAATCAAGAAACCAATATGAAAATATGGGATGGACTTCACGATGGCAATAAGGAGTGAGAATAAAATGTCATTTGGGTTGTCATTGGTGGTCATTAATGGTTATTCGTAGTCATTAATAGTCATTTTTCTGACTGCAGCCAAATAGAAACGACACAAAAACCCTAAAGTAAATGACTTTTGGTAAAGTAAAATGACGCGCGAAGCGCAAATGACCTTGGTGAAACAGAGAAAGGTTTCACAAGGTAAACTAAAAATGACATCCGTCGAAGACGGATAAATGACGCGAAGCAAATGACAATAAAAATTGAATGAAATATAACATAGTAAAGACATTATCAATATATTGAAAAACTTAATCTTATGAACATAAAAACTTTTTCCTTCATCCTGTTAGCTATAGCTATATTGGCCGGCTGCAACTCAGGGCAAACGGACGAAGAAATCCGTGCGGAAATCAATGAAAAGAAAAAAACTATAAATGAGCTTGAGAAAGAGATCCAGGCACTGGAGAACAAGCAAAAAGAAGACAGCATTTACAACGTACCCGTGAATACAAAAACAATTACCGCAGAAGAATTTAGACATCAGATAGAAGTCAACGGAGATGTAGAGGCTGAAAAGCAAGCTAATATCAGTCCGGAGATCAACGGTCAGATAAAAAAAATCCATACAGAAGAAGGGGAACGCGTCAGAGAAGGAGAATTGCTGGTAGAGCTCAGCACAGAGATCAGCCGCAAAAACATCCAGGAGCTGAAGACTTCCCTGGAGCTGGCAAAAACAACGTATGAAAAACAAAAGAGCTTATGGGAAGAAAATATCGGCTCGGAAATGCAATACCTGCAGGCTAAAAACCAAAAGGAGTCTTTAGAAAGCCGGCTGGAGACAGCAAAAGCTCAGTTGGAAAAAGCAAATATTAAAGCCCCCTATTCCGGTATTGTCGATGAAATCCTGATGAAAGAAGGAGACCTGGCCATGCCCGGCAGCCGGTTATTAAGAATTGTCAATCTGAAGAAACTAAAAATCAACGCGGATATATCAGAAAACTATCTTTCGAAGGTTGAAAAAGGAGATACGGTAAGTCTTTCTTTTCCTTCTTATCCGGACATTACAATGGATGCACCCATCTACAGAACCGGCAACATCATTCAACCGGACAACCGGACGTTTAATATTCAACTTAAAATCAATAATATTAAGGAGAAACTCAAACCCAATATTATTTCTGTTCTCCGCATTAACGACTATACCAATCCGCAAGCCTTTGTTGTTCCTTCCATCATCATTAAAAAAGATATCGAAGGGGATTTCCTGTTTGTTGCCGAAAAAGATGACAAAGGAAATTTGATTGCCCAAAAACGCTATGTGGAAACAGGGAAATCATACAAGGACCAAACTGAAATTTTAAACGGACTTGAACGTGGAGAGAATGTAATTGTAGACGGATATAACATGGTAACATCAGGAACCAACGTCAAGGTAAAAAACAGAAAGTAAACTTGTTCATTTAAATGAATTGTAAATCATGAGTCTGACAGATAAAACCCGGAAAAACCTTAAGGAATTTAAGCTAACCTCACTGGCGCTGCGAAACAAAAACACGGTTTATATACTTGCTGTTGTCATTGCTGTGTTTGGTATTATTTCATACGAGCAATTACCAAAAGAACTGTTTCCTGATGTCGCTGCACCTTATGTGATGGTACAGACAACCTATCCCGGAAACACCCCACTGGACATCGAAAACCTGGTTACGCGACCTATTGAGAAAGAAATCGAAGGGACCAACGGCATCAAAGAAATATCTTCCACATCAGCACAAAATGCTTCAATGATCTTTATCGAATTTAACTTTGATGTGGATATCAACCGTGCATTGCAGGATGTTAAAGATGCCGTGGACCAGGCCAAAAGTGAACTACCTAATGACTTACCTGCCGATCCTTCTGTTAGCGAACTTGACTTCTCCGAGTTTCCGTTTATCAACATTAACCTTTCCGGGGACTTTAGCACGAATGAACTGAAAGACTTTGCTGAAATTCTGGAAGACCGGTTTGAACCTATCAAAGAAGTTTCCAAAGTTCAGCTCCAGGGGATCAATGAGCGGGAAATAAAAATCCATGTCAACCAGCATAAGCTACAGGCTTTCGACATGAGCTTCAATGACATTGAATCAGCTGTAGCTAATGAGAATGTATCCATCTCGGGTGGCGAAGTAAAACTGGATGATACAAGACGCTCTATTAGAACAGTAGGCGAATTTGAAAGCATTGACGAGTTACGAAATATTATTGTGAAAAATGAGAATCAGAATGTTGTCTACCTCAAAGATGTAGCCACCGTTATTGACGGCTATGAAGACCCGACAAGTTTTGCCCGTCTCGACAGGCAACCGGTGGTTTCCGTACAGGTCGTCAAAAAAGGCGGAGAGAATTTGCTGAATGCCACGAAAAATATCATGGCTGAACTGGAGAAAGTACAAGAAGAACATTTGCTTCCTGAAAATTTAAATATCTCCATCACCAACGACCAATCGGACATGGTCAAGAAGCAACTTACCAATCTGGAAAACAGCCTTATTATAAGTGTTCTCTTTGTTGTTATCGTCTTGTTCTTTTTCCTGGGCACACGGAATGCACTTTTTGTAGGTATTGCGATCCCGATGTCTATGTTGTTATCCATGGTTGTTTTAAGCCTGGCGGATTACCAGATCAATATGATGGTGCTTTTCGGAATGATCTTGGCGCTG
>JBNJGZ010000153.1:0-4859 GCA_051748065.1 Bacteroidota bacterium | reverse complement strand
CAACAGATCGGAGCTATTCAGGTCCCTGTTTATCCTACCATCAGCATAGAACATTTCCGTCATATCTTTGAGGATGCAGAAGTCAATGTGGCCGTGATCGGCACTAAGGAAATTTATACCTATATCCGGGATATTATAGAAGAACAAAACATACAGGCATTTTGCCTGGAAGAAATTGATGAAATCAAGAGTTTTGATGACTTATTAGATTTCGGAAAAAACAATCCTCAGGAAGAAAAAATCAAAGCTATATCCAAAGAACTAACAGAGGAAGATGTAGCTACACTAATCTATACCTCGGGAACAACGGGACTACCCAAAGGAGTCATGCTTACACATAAAAATCTGGTTAGTCAGTTTTTGGCAGTCTCCCCTATTTCAGGTCTTAGCGAAAAACACAGGGCACTGAGCTTTTTGCCATTATGCCATGTGTATGAGCGAATGCTAAATTATATGTATCAAAACCTTGGGCTTTCTGTTTATTATGCCGAATCTCTGGATAAAGTGGGGGAAAATATTCGTGAAACAAAACCTCATATTTTTTGTGCAGTCCCTCGTGTAATTGAAAAGACTTATGATAAAATTATAGCTAAAGGCAGAGACCAAAAACCAATTCCGAAGAATATTTTCTTTTGGGCTGTAAACCTGGGAAAAAAATACGATCCTAATCACCGCGGAAACATTTTTTATCGCATCCAACTGTATTTAGCCAACAGAATCATCTTTAACAAATGGCGCAAAGCCTTAGGTAATGAACTTGATATTATTGTAAGTGGCAGTGCAACACTGCAGGAGTCAATATCCAGAGTATTCTGGGCAGCCGGCATTAAGGTATTAGAAGGTTATGGTCTTACTGAGACTTCACCGGTAATAGCCGTTTCCAAACCGAATGTAAAAGATGTTAAAATTGGAACTGTTGGCCCTGCTTTACCCGGTGTTGAGATAAAGATAGCAGATGATGGTGAAATTTTAGCCCGTGGACCCAATGTTATGAAAGGATATTATAAACATCCTGAATGGACTAAAAAAATTATTGATCAGAATGGTTGGATAAAAACCGGTGATATCGGAAAAATTGAAGATGACCGTTTTCTAAGAATTACCGACCGTAAAAAAGAAATGATCAAGACATCCGGAGGAAAATATATTGCACCCCAGATAATAGAAAGCCGGCTAAAAAGTTCTCCTTTTATTGAACAGGCTGTGGTTATTGGGGATGGATGGCATTATGCAGCCGCATTAATTGTACCAAATTTTCAGCATCTGGAATCCTGGTGCAATGTGAAAGGGCTTAATTATCCGGGTGCGGAAAAAGTCATTCAGAGTGATCGCATCATCAAAAGAATCCGGAAAGAAGTAGAAAAAATTAACGCCCAACTTGGAAAGACAGAACAGGTTAAACGTTTTGCTTTGCTTGAAAAGCCTTTTTCTGTTGAAAACCAAACACTTTCTCCTACATTAAAACCCAGAAGAAACCAAATTGCATTAACCTGTAAAGAAACTATTCATCAGCTTTATGAAGGTAAAACAGGCATAGACGTTACATCATAGGAATAAACCAGACTATTCTTCATTTCCCGTTTACTAATGCATTATTATATTCTGGTTTAGTTCACAACTATTTTTTGTGAAACAATCTCCTGATTTTTCGTTTGAACAACAAAAAGATAAACCCCTTTATTCAACTTACCGGTAGAAAAACTAACTTCGTGTTTTCCGGGTTCCAGATAGGCTTCCATTAAAGATTTAATTTTTCTGCCCTGCATATCATAAACACTCATTCGTGTCCAGTTCATTTCCTGTGTCTCAAATTCTACCATCACCATATCATTTTGACTAACAGGGTTTGGATAAGCTTTCATACCACTTATGGTTTTATGCTCATCAACAAAAGATGTACTATCATCCGGTTGACTGGAAAGCTCTGAAATCCACGTTCCTTGTATATAACGATTAAAAACACCTATCTTCTTCTTAACGCCAAAAGATGTTGTAACCCAGACACGTCCCGGATGATCATATTTGGGTTGGCTGCCTGTATAATCTCCCCACCTGTCAACTCCGGAGAGCATATTAATTAAAGCTTCCCCTTCTTTGAGCGTAATTCTTTTGGAATAATTGTCATTTCCTTCAAAAAACATAGCAGAACTACCGGCAAAAGTGTTTTCATTGCTATGATTAAAGCTAATCATTGCATGGTCGCTTCCGGGAGCCTTCCCGGTATATGATAAATTCGGATATCCATAATCCAGGGTATCATTTAACACATTTCCATGAATATAGGGCTGTGTAGCCACATCATGAATAATACCATGATAGATCGTAGCATGGCCATTTACTGTATCCACCGTATTACCGGCAAACTGTATTTTACCATCCTGATAGAAAGCGCCTAATACGCGAGCATCATTTGTAGCAAGTTCTCCATTATAGGGTTGCTTGGCATGCGGTGGTGCTCCATACGAAAAATCAGCGGTTACAGCCTCAACATCAATGTTTGTAGAAGGATCTGTCATATTACCGGTAACCTCCATCAGAAAAAATGTGTCATTTTGCACGGCAAAATTCCGGTTTGACATAAAATAAAGATTGGGGCCTGTTATACTGTTCCCTCCTTTTACAGGATGTATATTCCGGATATTTGTCCCCTGATAGGTGATATCATGCCAGAGTTTTGTTGAAAGGTCTACGCCATTGTAGCCTTTCATTTTGTCGACTTGCCAGATAATACTTTCTTCAAATGCTGTTTGCCAACTTCCACCGTAATTAATCAAGTTGCCTGTGATAAACAACTCATCATTCGTAACAGCAATAGCCGGAAAGTCGGTCCAGTTTGTATCCGTAGCGAAAGGATCTCCCGGAATTTTATACATATTCCATTTTGCTGTTGGATCACTGGATTGGGAAAATCCAACGATGATATTTGTTAATGTATCCGAACTGGCACCCGCAAGATGAACTGATATAAAACGATCCTCGCCCGGGTCATACAAAACCTTGGGATCATACTGATGACCCGAGATTGTATCCAGTGTATCTGCAAAAGCACTTAAACTAATATGCTTTAATACAGAATCCTGATTTATATCGTACATATAAATATTCGAATTGATGGAAGACAATAAAATTCCATCATTACTTATGGCTACTGTATTGTCATTTGGTACGCCAAAGTCAAAACCATTACCTATGAAATTCCTCAACACAACCGGAGTATCCGCATTAAATGTTATATCTTTTTGTTTAGGAGAAACATTTTGCTTCCTCGGAAATCGTTTTGAAACCTTCTTCTTTATCTCTTTGATGCCTGATTTATATGACTCGTTGCCCTCACGTACTTTTTCTACGGTATTTAAATTAAACCTCCAGCTATCGTCTGCCTCCCCGATATCAACCGTTCGGTATTTAGAGAAAACAAAATCCGTGTGTTTTACGTTTTCCTTATCAGGATGTTGTTGTGAGATAGCTATGATTGGCAAAAACGCTATTAGCGCTATAAGAATAAAATTTCTCATGGTATCATAATTTTTTAAAAACTTCATCCGGCAAAAATACATGAACAAAAGGAATTAATTAGATAAGTTATAACAATTTTCAATAAAACAATATCTTTGCCGCTGCAATAAAATAAGATAAACTTTAATATACTTTCAAATCTGTTTTAATGTAATCATATTAACCTGCATTATTCATAAAAAAAGAACATAAAGAATCTGCTAGGTAAAAGTAATAACAGGAAACGAAATAGTCAAGATTTTTTTACTATCACAAAGTTAAAAAACGAAATCAATAAAACATGCAACGTACAATAATAATCGTTCAAATATTAATTTTCTCAGTATTTACCAATACTTTAGATGCTCAGGAATGGGTAAGAAAAATGCAAAGCCCAAATGTCAATTTTCATGAGGTGCAAGAGTCATTTTATGAATACTGGGAAGGCAAATCGGTTACCAAAGGTAATGGCTGGAAACAGTTTAAACGTTGGGAATATTTTATGGCTCCTCGTGTTAACGAAGAAGGCAGAATTCCGCGTCCGGCTATTACGTGGGAGTCTTACAAATCGTCACAAGCCAGGCAAAATGGGATCAAGAGCCAATCATTAGCCGACTGGCAACATTTAGGTCCGGTAGATGTCCCAAACAATGGAGGAGCTGGTCGCCTAAACGGAATTGCTTTCCATCCTTCTAATCCGGATATTATGCATGTAGGAGCTCCTTCCGGAGGATTATGGACGACTACAGACGGAGCCGCTTCATGGTCAACAAACACAGATGATTTAGCATCTATCGGAATAAGTGATATTTTGATTAATCACAACAATCCGGATATTGTGTATGCCGCTACCGGGGATGCTGATGCCGGAGATACCTATTCAATCGGTATAATAAAATCTTTTGATGGTGGTAAAACCTGGCAATCAACCGATTTATCATATACCGTTCAAAATAAAATCCGCATAAGACGTTTAATAATGCACCCCACTAATCCGGACGAGTTATTTGCCGCTGCCAATAACGGACTGTTCAAAACAACAGACGGTGGCGATAACTGGAACAAAGTACGTCCGGGCTTTTATTACGACGTGGCTTATAAACCCGGAAATCCCAATACAGTATATGCAGTTGCCAGTACAACCCTCTTAATTTCAACGGATGCAGGTCAAACATTCTCTTATCAAAATAATTTAAATTTCAATTTTACACCCGGCCGTTTAGCCATGGGTGTTACACCTGCTGACTCAAATTACTTATATGTTTTAGCATCCAAAAGTTCTACCAATGGTTTTGGTGCCTTATATCTTTCTACAGACGGGGGAAACTCTTTTACACAGCAATCAAACAGCCCGAATATTTTTG
>JBNJGZ010000152.1:0-4896 GCA_051748065.1 Bacteroidota bacterium | reverse complement strand
CCTCCACGTAAACCATGATTAATACAAGGACTGTAAGCAATCACCAATGAAGGTCCAGGATAAGCTTCTGCTTCGCGCATAGCTTTAAGCAGCTGATTTTGGCTTGCTCCCATTGCAACCTGAGCTACATAAACATAACCATAGGTCATGGCCATCATACCCAGATCTTTTTTACGGGTTTTCATACCTGAAGCTGCAAACTTAGCTACAGCTCCAACGGGAGTAGATTTTGAAGCCTGTCCTCCGGTGTTCGAATACACTTCAGTATCCAATACCAAAGCATTCACATCTCTACCGGAAGCCAGCACATGGTCTAAACCACCATAGCCAATATCATAAGCCCAGCCATCTCCGCCAAGCATCCATACGGATTTCTTGACCAGATAGTCCTGTAAATCCTTAATTTCTTTTGCCCATTCGGCGTTTTCGCTTTTAAGGACTTCCATTACTTTATTTGAAGCTACGCGTGTTTCTTCCGCATTTTCTTTATTTTCCAACCAGTATTTAAAGGCTTCTTTCGTTTCCTCGTTAGCTCCATTATCCATAGCCTTTTTCATACGGTCTTCGATACGTTCCCGCATGCTTTCAACACCCAGAGCCATACCATATCCATATTCGGCATTATCTTCAAACAATGAGTTTGCCCACGCAGGACCATGTCCCATTTTATTTTTTGTATACGGTGTTGAAGGAGCAGAACCACCATAAATAGAAGAACAACCGGTGGCATTGGCAATCATCATACGGTCTCCGAAGAGTTGAGTGATCAACTTAACATAAGGTGTTTCACCACAACCGGCACAAGCACCTGAGAACTCAAACAATGGTTGAGCAAATTGACTGTTTTTTACAGTTTTCTTAACATCAACAACCTCCTGCTTGTATCCTACTTTATGGTGCATGTAATTCCAACGTTCATCTTCAACTCTTTGCGAATCCAATGATTTCAACACTAGTGCTTTTTCTTTGGAAGGACATACCTCTACACAATTGCCACATCCGGTACAATCCAACGGACTTACCTGTATGCGGAAATTATACTCTTTAATTCCACCTTTACCTTTAATGGTTTCTATTCCTTCCGGTGCATTAGCTTTTTCTTCATCCGTTAATAAGAATGGACGAATACAGGAGTGAGGACATACATAAGCACACTGATTACACTGAATACAGTTTTCTGCAATCCATTCCGGAACCTCTACAGCAATACCTCGTTTTTCATATTGCGTTGTTCCGTTAGGAAATGTTCCGTCTTCGCGATCAAGGAATGCACTAACAGGTAATTCGTCTCCTCGTAGAGCATTAATGGGTTCAACCACATTTTTAACAAAATCCGGTTTATCATCATCTTCTTGCTCTGCTGATTTTTTATCATCAAGCTTAGCCCACTCTTTAGGAACTTCAACTTTATGAACATTTTCACCACCTTTATCTACAGCGGCATTATTCATATTAACGATATCCTCACCTTTTCTGGCAAAGCTCTTCACGATGAAATTCTTCATCTCTTCTACGGCTTTCTCATAAGGAATAACCTCAAAGATTTTAAAGAATGCACTCTGCATAATTGTATTGGTGCGATTACCAAGTCCTATCTCAGAAGCGATCTTTGTTGCATTAATAATATAAAACTTGATATTATTATCAGCAATATATTTCTTCATTTTATTCGGCAGGCGCTTCTTCGTTTCTTCTTCATCCCATATTGAATTCAATAAGAAGGTTCCGTTAGGCTTTAATCCTTCAAGCATATCATATTTTTCCAGGTATGCAGGAACGTGACAAGCTACAAAATCCGGTGAATTTACATAATAAGTCGAACGGATAGGATGATCTCCAAAACGTAAGTGGGAAATTGTAACCCCTCCTGATTTTTTGGAGTCGTAAGAGAAATAAGCCTGAACAAATTTATCGGTCGTCTCACCAATAATTTTGATAGAATTTTTGTTGGCACCGACGGTTCCATCCGATCCAATACCATAAAACTTGGCACTGAAAGTTCCTTCCGGAACAGTATCTACATTTTTGGCAACCGGTAGTGATGTATAAGTTACATCATCATTAATTCCGACGGTGAAATTATTTTTGGGTTCTTTACGTTTCAGATTTTCAAAAACGGAAATGATTTGCGCTGGAGTTGTATCTTTAGAACTAAGGCCGTAACGTCCACCGACAATAAGAGGAGCATTTTCTTTACCATAGAAAAGATCTCTAACATCCAGATAAAGGGGTTCCCCGTTGGCTCCCAACTCTTTTGTTCTGTCCAGTGCGGCAATCCGCTTAACGGATTTAGGCATGGCTTCAAAGAAATACTTAGCTGAGAAAGGACGATACAAGTGAACGGCAATCATTCCAACCTTTTCTCCTTTACTGTTGAGATAATCGATGGTTTCACGGATTGTATCCGTTACCGAGCCCATAGCAATAACAACATGCTCCGCCTCAGGATCACCATAATAATTAAACGGACGATATTTACGGCCGGTTAATTTTCCGATCTCTTCCATATACTCAGCGACCAGGTCCGGAATATTCGTATAAAATGAATTCGCTGCCTCACGTGCCTGGAAATAAATATCCGGATTTTGCGCAGTACCTCTGGTTACCGGGTGTTCTGGATTAAGTCCATTATCACGGAATTTTTTAATCGCATCCCAGTCAACGAGTTTAGCCATTTGTTCAGTTGTAGGAGCTTCTACCTTTTGGATTTCGTGTGACGAGCGGAATCCATCAAAGAAATGCAAAAACGGAACACGGCTTTTGATCGAAGCCAGGTGTGCTATTCCTGCTAAATCCATGATTTCCTGAATTGATCCTGTAGCCAGCATGGCAAATCCGGTTTGTCTGGTAGACATAACATCGGAATGATCACCGAAGATAGATAACGCTTGTGCTGCAAGACTACGGGCTGAAACATGGAGAACTCCGGGTAAAAGCTCGCCGGAAATTTTATACATATTCGGGATCATGAGCAACAGTCCCTGAGAAGCTGTGAATGAGCTGGACAATGCTCCGCCCTGCAGTGATCCGTGAAGTGCACCTGATGCACCACCTTCAGATTGCATTTCTACAACCTTTACTGCCTCTCCAAATATATTTTTGCGACCAGTTGCTGCCCACTCGTCGATATACTCTGCCATGGTTGATGATGGCGTGATCGGATAAATAGCGGCTACTTCCGAAAACATGTAGGCTACATGGGAAGCGGCATAGTTACCATCACAAGTGATGAAATTTTTTGTACTTTTCATAAGATGTATTGTTTAATATTCTAGTAATGAACTTATCCTGCATTATTCATAAAAAATAAATAAAAACTTATATTTGCTTGCTAATCAAATTCAAATACAAAAATCCAGATAAAATTATTTCTATATTTATTTTTTCGTTTGTATTAATTTCAGGCCATCTGCTGTGTTGCAAGAATCTTGAAATAGATTACTATGTGTGCGACTTTCGTCGCCTTGCATCTGACCTAAACTTAATGCATGAATAATACAGGTTATATAATTTATTCCAAATTTGTCTGCGAATTTACATAATATAAGAATAAAAGCTTTGCTTTCGACCTGCTAATCCAGTTATTTATATTTATTTTAAATAGCTCGATTTGCTATGGAATCTGTTATGTTTGATTTATGCTTAAGCTGAATGGTAAACCAGATCTTCTATTTCGTTGCTTTAGCGTAAAATTAAAACCTAAAAATATAAATCTATCAAACTTTTTATGCTTTAAGCTTGTTGTATTGAAAATAAACCACAAAACAAAAAAAATATGGCAGATCTCACTACAAACTATATGGGGCTAAAGTTAAAAAGTCCTATCGTCGTTGGCGCCAGTAATATGGTAACAAAGCCCGAAACCTTAAAGAAACTTGAAGATAATGGTGCCGGAGCCATTGTTTACAAATCTTTATTTGAGGAACAAATTCAGCTGGAGAACCTTGAGCAATCCGAAACAATGGAGGAATTTGAAGAGCGTAATCCGGAAATGTTAAGTGTTTTCCCTGATGTAGAACATGCTGGCTCCAAAGAACATATTTATGAATTCAAAAAAGCAAAAGACCTTTTAAACATTCCTTTGATTGCCAGTTTAAATGCTATATATAAACAAAGTTGGACAGACTATGCGAAACAATTTGAAGAGGCAGGTGCAGAAGCTTTAGAACTAAACTTTTACGCCATTCCCCGTCGCTTTGAAGAATCTGCTTTTGATGTGGAACAAGAGCAAATTGATATCCTGAAAGAAGTGAAAAAAGTCGTTAACATCCCGGTTAGCGTTAAGCTGAGCCCATTCTATTCCAACATCTTGCATGTCATTAAACAAATGGACGAAGCCGGCGCAGATGCATTCGTCATTTTCAACAAATTATTCGAACCTGATATCAGTGTGGAAGATCAAGAGCATATCACACCTTTTAATTTAAGTAAACAAGGAGAATACCGCTTATCCATTCGATATAGCGGCTTGCTTTATGATAACATTAAAGCAGATATTATTGCAAGTCAAGGCATTTACGAAGGTGAAGATGCGGCAAAGCTTGTTCTTGCCGGTGCAAATGCTGTTCAATCTGTATCAACATTTTATGTAAATAAACCCGAACACATTAAAAAAATGCTCGATGATCTTAAAGAATGGATGAAAGTAAAAGGGTATAAATCATTGGATGAATTCAGAGGCAAGCTTTCGCGTAAAAACGTTAAAGATTACAAGATTTTCAAACGTGCTCAATATGTGGACCTTCTCATGCATGCTGATGACATCTTTAAAAAATACAGAATGCCTTAATTTTATAACCCATTAATTACATAAAAAAAGGTGAACGTGTTCAAATGATAGAACGTTCACCTTTTTATTTATCAATATAACGCTAATTCTACTATTCCGCTGTATTG
>JBNJGZ010000151.1:0-4903 GCA_051748065.1 Bacteroidota bacterium | reverse complement strand
TTGAGAATGAAAAGCTATAAGCCTGATCTAATGAGTATTTTTTTATTACTTTTGCACCTTCGTAAATTTTATTGTAAATCGTTGGTTAATGGAACGGAAATATACAGAATACAGCAATTTAAACCTGATTGACGCCGCAAAAAATGTATCGGATTTGTGGACTCAGGAAAAGACGTTTGAGAGAAGCCTGGAGAAAAACAAAGATGCTGAACCTTTTATTTTCTATGAAGGCCCGCCATCGGCTAATGGAAAGCCCGGGATACATCATGTTATGGCACGGGCTATTAAAGATATTTTTTGCCGGTATAAAACGATGAAAGGGTATAACGTGAAACGGAAAGCTGGATGGGATACCCATGGGCTTCCGGTGGAAATTAGTGTTGAAAAAACCCTGGGAATTACGAAAGAAGATATTGGCGAAAAAATTTCCGTTGAAGATTACAATAAAGCGTGCCGGGAAGAGGTGATGAAATACAAAGGCTTGTGGGATGATTTAACCCGTAAAATGGGCTTTTGGATTGACCTCGATGACCCATACATTACATTTGACAACAAATACATTGAAACGATATGGTATTTGCTGAAAAATCTCTTTGATAAAGGGTTACTTTATAAAGGATACACTATCCAGCCTTATTCCCCGGCAGCCGGAACCGGCCTTAGTACACACGAGCTGAACCAACCGGGATGTTACCGGATGGTAAAAGATAATACAGTTGTCGCCCAGTTTAAAGTTCAGAAAGATGAGAAATCCCAATTCCTTTGGGAAAAAGCTAATGGCGAAGTGTTTTTTCTGGCCTGGACAACAACTCCATGGACTTTACCCTCCAATACAGCTTTAGCTGTTGGAAAAAATATCGATTATGTATTAGTTAATACATTTAATCGATATACCGGACTTCCCATATCTGTTGTGGTTGCGAAAGAACTGATGGGCAAATATTTTTCGGAAAAAAATGCTGAGCTTAAACTGGAAGACTATAGCAAAGGAGATAAAAATATTCCGTTTGAAATTGCTCAGGAGTTTAAAGGGAAAGATATCGAAAATATCCGGTACGAACAGTTATTACCGTATGCTCAACCGGAAGACGGAGATGCTTTCCGGGTTGTTTTAGCTGATTTTGTTACTACTGATGAAGGGACAGGCGTGGTGCATATCGCTCCGAGTTTTGGTGCGGATGACTTTAAAGTAGGAAAGGATCAAGGAATAGGCTCCCTTACCATGGTAAACAAGAAAGGCCAATTTATACAGGAAATGGGTGAATTTGCCGGGCGCTTTGTAAAACCCGAATATGACGACAATTTTGATCCGAAATCCCAAAACCCTGTGGATGTTGATATTATTATTAAATTGAAAAAAGGAAACCGGGCCTTTTTATCTGAAAAATACGAACACTCTTATCCTCATTGCTGGAGGACAGATAAACCCATACTCTATTATCCCTTAGATTCCTGGTTTATCAAAACCACAGATTTTAAAGAGCGCATGCTGGAACTCAACCATACCATTAACTGGAAGCCGGAGTCCACAGGTACCGGAAGGTTTGGGAATTGGCTTGAAAATCTTGTGGATTGGAACTTGTCGCGTTCCCGTTTCTGGGGAACACCACTACCTGTATGGTCTACGGAAGACCGCGGGGAGCGGAAGTGTATCGGGTCTGTAAAAGAATTGAAAAACGAGATTGATAAAGCGATTGATGCCGGCGTTATGGATGAGAATCCTATCAAAGGTTTTGAAGTAGAAAATTTCGCCCAGGAGAACTATGATCGTATCGATCTTCACCGTCCTTATGTGGACAGAATTGTTCTGGTTTCCGATTCCGGTAAGAAAATGCAGCGGGAGCCCGATCTGATCGATGTGTGGTTCGACAGTGGCGCCATGCCTTATGCACAGCAGCATTTTCCCTTTGAAAACAGGGACGAATTTGAAAATAATTTCCCGGCTGATTTTATTGCCGAAGGAGTGGACCAAACCCGGGGATGGTTTTTTACTTTGCATGCCATTGCTACAATGACTTCGGACTCCGTGGCTTTTAAAAACGTAATCTCCAATGGCCTGGTCCTGGATAAAAATGGCAATAAAATGTCCAAACGCTTGGGGAACGGCGTAGATCCATTTAAAACAATTCAGGATCACGGACCCGATGCCACACGTTGGTATATGATTACCAATGCCCAACCCTGGGATAATCTTAAGTTTGATCTTAACGGACTGGATGAAACCAAACGTAAGTTTTTCGGGACACTATATAACACCTATAATTTCTTTGCCATGTATGCCAACATTGACGGGTTTAACTTCAATGAAAAAGAAGTTCCCTTCCGGGAACGTCCGGAAATCGATCGTTGGATATTGTCGGAACTGAATACGCTGATAAAAAATACAGATGATTATTATAACGATTATGAACCTACCAAAGCCGGACGAGCTATCGTGACGTTTGTTTATGATTATCTGTCGAATTGGTATGTAAGACTTAGCAGAAGGAAATTCTGGAAAGGGGAATATTCTCAGGACAAGATATCTGCTTATCAAACGTTATATAAATGTTTAGAGGTGGTTGCCAGGCTATCGGCACCTATAGCTCCGTTTTTTATGGAGCAACTCTATCGCGACCTCAATAATGTTACAAATCATAACGAGGAAGCTTCTGTTCATTTGGCAGAATTTCCGTCATGGAATCAGGAGCAAATAGATAAAGACCTGGAAGAGCGGATGCAACTGGCACAGAAATTTTCCTCTATGGTGTTGTCCTTGCGCAAGAAATCCAAAATGCGTGTACGGCAACCTTTGAAAAAGATGATTGTTCCTGTTGAAAACCAAAGAATCAAAGAGCAGATTGAGAAAGTGAAAGATTTGATCTTAGCTGAAGTCAATGTGAAGGAAA
The DNA here is from genome assembly GCA_051748065.1 of Bacteroidota bacterium. Taxonomy (GTDB): domain Bacteria; phylum Bacteroidota; class Bacteroidia; order Bacteroidales; family PWNQ01; genus PWNQ01. The sequence continues at coordinate 2,015 of JBNJGZ010000151.1, read as the reverse complement.
TGGAGCTGATTACAGATACAGCCGGAATTTTGGTGAAAAAGATCAAACCGGATTTTAAAAAGTTAGGGCCGAAATTTGGTAAAATGATGAAAAAACTGGCTCCGGCCATACAAAATCTTTCGCAGGATGATATCGTAAAACTGGAAAAAGAAGGAAGTATTTCGCTTAATGTGGAAGATCAGCAAGTGGAGGTTTCACTGGAAGACGTGGAGATTTTCACGGAAGACATCCCCGGACTTGTGGTAGCTAACTGGGGAAGCGATACAGTGGCCCTGGACATTGAACTAACTGAAGAACTTCAGGAAGAGGGGCTGGCAAGAGACCTGATTAACCGGATTCAAAATCTACGAAAAGAATGTAATCTGGAAGTTACCGATCATATCAATTTGAAAATTGAAAGCCATGATATGTTAAATAATGCAATCCATAACAATTTTTCATATATTTGCTCGGAAACACTAGCCTCGAATTTGGATATAGAAGAAGAACTAAATTCAAATGAAAATGCTCAGGCAGAGTTAAATGATGAGATTAAAGTAAGAATAAACATTCAAAAAGTATCTTAGTTGTGTAAGATGCTCTTTACAAAACACCACGATTATGACTGATGATAAGAAACAAGAAAATGACAAGGCACAAAGGACTCGCTATTCACAGGAAGAATTAGAAGAATTCAGACAAATAATCCTGAAAAAGCTGGAAGAAGCACGTCGTGATCTTAAAATGCTAACCGATGCTTATACCAATAGTAATGAAAATGATACGACAGATACTTCTCCCACATTTAAGGTATTGGAAGAAGGGTATCTTGTACTTTCCAAAGAAGAAAACAGCCAGTTAGCCGCCCGGCAGCAAAAGTTTATACAAAATCTGGAGAATGCTTTGGTTCGTATCGAAAACGGGACCTATGGTGTTTGTCGAGAAACAGGAAAGCTTATCTCAAAAGAACGCCTGAGAAGTGTTCCTCATGCAACATTAAGTATAGAAGCAAAGCTGGCCAGAAACAGAAAACGATAATCTAAAGCTTAGCACGATTTTGAAGAAAGTTGCCCTCATTGTTTTTTTGGTATTACTCATTGACCAGGTCCTCAAGATTTGGATCAAGACTACAATGTACCTCGGAGAAGATATTCATGTCTTTGGGGATTGGTTTATTATTCATTTTACCGAAAATAACGGGATGGCTTTCGGCTGGGAATTAGCCGGAAAAGGTGGCAAATATTTGCTTAGTATCTTTCGTATAATAGCCATTGGAGGTATTGGGTATTACATCTGGTTTGCCTATAGCAAAAATGCCCGAACAGGTCTTTTGGTTGCCCTGGCGCTGATTTTTGCAGGAGCTACCGGAAATATTATTGACAGCGCTTTTTATGGACTGATCTTTAGTGAAAGCGGAAACTATATATCACAGGTGCCCGCGGAGATTTTTCCCGAATCGGGAGGATATAGCTCCTTTCTGCAAGGAAGAGTTGTGGATATGTTCTATTTTCCGGTGATTGAAAGTTCCTTCCCGGATTGGCTTTTTGGTGGTAGAGATTTTATCTTTTTCAGACCCGTATTTAATTTTGCCGATACTTCCATAACCATTGGCGTTTTTATGTTGCTGATTTTTAATAAACGATACTTCAAACAAGACGGTCATGGTATTAGACCTGCACAGGAACCTAAAGAGCCGGATACTGAACAGCAGCAGGAAGATACAGAAAACGACGAATAAGCTAATTATTTTTTGAAACAGCGGATTTTTTGGGCTGGATATTTTAGGAAAATCAAACTATCCCGAAGAAAACTTGTTTTATTTGTAAATAAAAAATTATTGTTATGCAAAAGCGGATCGTGGTATTAACAGGTGCTGGAATTAGCGCTGAAAGTGGAATTAAAACTTTTCGGGATGATAATGGTATGTGGAAGCAATACCGTTTTGAAGAAGTGGCTTCACCTGAAGCCTGGCACAAACATCCTGAAGTCGTTTTGGATTTTTACAACCAGCGACGCAAAAATGTAGTTGAAGCTGA
>JBNJGZ010000150.1:0-4942 GCA_051748065.1 Bacteroidota bacterium | reverse complement strand
TTTCACCGGGGTTCGCTTTTCTCTATGTCTCTTCGTTCTCTTCGTTCGCTTAAGTCTCTTAAGTCGCTCAGTTCGCATCAACGCCTTCTCGCTCTTCGCGTTTAATCATTCACCTGTGTGTCGAAAAAATTGTCGCCATGGAGGTTTCATATGATTAATTTTTATTAAATAGGTGTTATGGAACTCGCATGCAATAGCTTAGATTTAATCATTTTCTTGTGTGTTTAAAGTAAACATGCTCGTTTCATATTTCTAAAATTGATTTAATCAATACTTAATTCTTTCATCCCCGGGTCTTCCTTGTCAGGATTGTAAGTCAAACCTGTACTTTTATTTTATCCTTTTGAGAAAAAGGCAACCTTCTCTATTGAAGTGATCATGTCATATTCTTCCAGATAAGCATGAGGCTGCACATTGATTGGCGTCGGCGTATAGTTCAATATACCTTTGATGCCAGCCTGAAGGCACTCATCTGCTACATTTTTCGACTGATCGCCGGGAACCGTTAAAATAGCGATTGTGATATTTTCTTTTTGTATAATGTCTTTCATTTCATCAATGTGATAGCAGCGTATGCCGGATATAACGCGGCCTACTTTATCAGGATTGACATCAAAGGCGGCTTTTAATGTAAGTTTGGTACGTTTCCCCTTTAAATAGCCCATGATCGCCTTTCCTAAATTTCCGGCTCCGATGATGGCTACTTTTTGTTCGGTTTTGCAATCGATAATATCTCCGATTGATTTTACCAGTTCATCAATTTCATATCCTTTACGTAATGTGCCGGTGTGGCCAATGAGCATAATATCACGCCGTACCTGCACCGGTGTAATGTGTAATAAGTTTGCCAGCTCATGGGAAAAGATGTGGGTTTTGCCGGTCTCTTTTTCTTTTAGTAAAATCCGGCGGTATTGGCTTAACCGCTCTACTGTTTTTTCCGGTAGTTTTTTCATTTTTACACGCTTTTGGTTTATTGGTTTAATTCTGATTTTCTGGTTGTTCCGGAGTCTCTTGTTTTGCTTCTTTGCCTGTGTTAGTGTAGACAGGGAGTGTTACAGTGAAAGAAGAACCCTCGTCAGGTTTGCTGGTAACGTGAATGTCTCCGTTATAAATATCCACCAGCTTCCTTACAATGGATAGTCCCAGCCCACTGCCACTTATGTTTTTCGTTTTTTCGTTCTTTATCCTGACAAATTCATTGAATAATTTGGTCTGTTCTGTCTTATCCATTCCAATACCGGTGTCTGTCACGGTTATAGTGGCGAACCCTTTATTTTGACGAATGTAACAGTCTACAGTACCTCCTTGTTTGTTATATTTTATGGCATTTGAAATCAAATTGTTCAAAATGATTTCCAGCTCGTCCGGGTCGGCTTGTAATTTAAGTTCTTCAGGGCTATTGAGATTGATCGTAACATCTTTCTGGATAGCATAAGGTTTCATCATGTCGATAGATGATTTTGCAATGTCAATAAGATTGACAGTGGAGAGTTCCCGGCTTTTCTTGCCGGATTCGATCTGGGTAAGATCAAGCATGTCCATAATAAGATTCCGCATGTTTTCCATACGTTTTTCCATGCGGGCGATCAGGTCTTCATAATCTTTGATGTTTTCACCAAATTCCCGTTGTTTCATCATTTTCAGATAGCCTTCCACAGCATTGATTGGCGCTTTTAACTCATGCGACATAACGGAAAGGAACTGGAACCGGATTTGCTTCCCTTCTTTGTTCAGTTTTGAAGTCATACGTCGCAAAAATATCTGTCGCGTTACATTTTCCATGGAAGACTTTAGCTCCTGAGGCGTAAATGGCTTGGGAACAAAGTCGTAGGCTCCGTTTTTTGTAGCCCTTATGGCTACTTCCAGAGATGCATGCGAAGTGATGATAATCACATATGTGTCGAATTGTTTTTGATTGATATACTCCAATACGTCATTGCCTTGTATGCCAGGGAGTTTGTTATCTAATAACACAATGTCAGTCTGCTGTTTATTAATGATCTCAATAGCTTCTTCCCCGGTGGGAGCCATCTCTAAATCAAATCCAATGACATCATCCATAAATGGATAATCTACTGAAAATTTACGCAATATACGATTTATACCGGAGCGTATGCCCGGCTCATCATCCACAACTAACACTTTCAGTTTTTCCATAATTTGTTTTTTCTGAAATCAAATGTAAATTCTTTATTGGCCTGTATTCTTTATTGACAAAAATGTATCTGTTATCATACAGGTTAGAACGTGCAAAGATATTATATCTTTAAAAGCTTATTTATTTCACGGTGTAATTGATCGCTGCGAATCCCTTTTTCCAGATATAAGTCTGCTTTAATCCATTTTCGTTCTGACTCCGACTGCAGATCAAAGGAAATCCCTGTTTCTGATGCTACAGCTGTTGCTATGATGATCGGCACATCCGGATATTTACTTTTTGTCTTGTAGCTGAGTATAAATCCGCTGTCATCATTTTCCATCATAAGATCATAGATGGCCAGATCGGGTTTAAAATTTTCCAGCTTCTTCTCAGCTTCTTTTTGGCTTTCTGCTGTTATTACGTCAAAACCGAATTTCTTGATCGTGTGCTGTAGTTGAAACAGATAATCCGTATCGTCATCAACTAAAAATATTGTTTTTCCTTCTTCCATAATGGCTTGATTTTCGTTTTATTTATTTGCTTTGGCATAGCGTGGGATGGTTACTTTAAATGATGTACCCGTAGGACCTTGTTCGGGATCTGTATTGGAATCTACGGTGATTTTACCGTTATGCATTTTGGCAATGCCGTAAATTGTAGCCAGGCCCAAACCTGTTCCTTTACCAATTCCTTTGGTGGTAAAGAAAGGCTCAAAAATCTTGTCAAGGTTCTCTTTGGGGATGCCTTCACCTGTATCTTCAATAAAAAATACAATGTTTTCTCCTTCTTCTTCTATCCGGATAGTTAGCTTTCCGCCCTCCGGCATGGCTTCTACTGCATTTTTGCACAGGTTAGAGAGCAATTGCAACATCTGTTCTTCATCAAGCTCGGCATATTTGTTTTTTGTATTACATTGTACTTCTGCTTTGATGTTATCCGGAATAATAATAGCATTGATACTGTTTTTGGCCAGCTCTTCAGTATCTAACTCATCCGGTTTGATTTGATTTTTTCGTGCAAAATTCAGGAGTCCTCCTACAATTTTTTTGCAGCGCTCGGCTTGCTCAGCAATAAGCTTCAGGTCTTCCGATGCTTCTTCATCACCGGATGCTTCATCTAACAGGATATTGGCATACATGATCACTACTCCCAGCGGATTGTTCAATTCGTGAGCAATCCCGGCAGATAACTGTCCCATTGATGCCAGTTTTTCGGATTGCTTTAGTGCTTCCCGCGTTGACTCCAGCTTTTGGTTTGAGTCATTTAACTTATTGATCGATTCATGTAAAGACTCGATCGTATAAGGCAGACACATTTCTGTTTCAGCCAGCCCCTTGCATATAGCTACAGCATGTTCTTCACAGGTTTCGTAACCACAAGCGCCACAATTTAAATGGTCTCCCGGGTCGTGTTTGCCCATTTTTTTCAATGTTTCTATGATATCCTCCCGGGTGGGCAATGCCATCCGTTGATCATTTTCATTGAAGCGAAAGGTAAGGTCCAACTGCTGCAGGTAATAGTCCAGATCTTTCTTCCACTTTTCCTTATTTGTTTGTTCAAGTTTCTTTTTCACATAATTTTTGATGAATGTCCGCTTGGCATAGCGGTTTACCGAAGATGTCATTCCTGCACCCATGATGCATCCTTCACAGCAGAGCAGTTCCAGATGTTCCTGGCGTATCAGGCCGGACTCAAATTCGCGGATAGCTTCCTGGAAGTTTTGACGGCCTTCGGCTACAATGATGTCACCTTTATAAATGTCGTCATCGATGTTTACGGCTTGTATTAACCCACGACTGACGGGAAATATTGCGCCCTTGCCGGATAAGGGAGTATCAAAGCCAGAAGGTTTGGTGTTGCCCGGAGTTACAATCTCTTGTTCAAAAAATTCTCTTAGTTCTCTGAAAGTTAGTACTTCATCGATCTCTTCCGACTCTTTTTTCTTGGCTATGCAAGGCCCTAAAAACACAATTTTGATATCCTCACCATATTTTTCCCTTATCACACGGGCTGTAGCAACCATAGGGCTGGCAACAGGAGCCAGATGCTGTACCAGATGGGGATGGTATTTTTCTATGAAGGAAACGATAGCCGGGCAATCTGCAGAGATATATTTATATTCTTCCCCTTTTTCCATCAGCGATTTGAATTTGTGAGCTATTAAATCAGCTCCAAAAGCCACCTCGTTGACATAATCAAAACCAAGACCGCGTACCATGCCTACAAATGTTTGATGACGGGGCAGCGACATGAATTCAGCCGGAAAGCTCGGAGCAACTATAGCAGCCACTTTTTCATCAGACTTCAGTAAATCCTTAACCCGGTCAATACTTTTCATAAAGACTTTAGCATCCTGACTGCATACTTTTACACAGTTGCCACAGGCAATACAGCGCTCTTGTATGACTTCAGCCTGACCATTAACAATCCGGATTGCTTTAGCAGGACATTCTCTTACGCATGTATAACAACGTCTGCAGCGTTCTTTTTGAGTATATACTAAGTTGTCTATGTTTTTTTCTTCCGCTTTATTCATCGTATTCAATTTCATTAATTCTTTGCTGACTGTCTTCGTTTTGACGTGATGGCACTCGTCCCGGTATTATCAGGACTTGTTTTATAAATAGACCTCCCGCTTTGTAAAATTTGTGTGGAATAAGTCTTTGTTTTGTTTATCGCCCGGTTTTGTCTGCAGGGCCTCATAGATTTTTGGGATACCCGGATTTTTATACGATTCTTTTATGGATTCTTTGCTGTCCATATCGTAAAGCGTTTTGTAACGCAATTTGCTGTATTTGTCTT
>JBNJGZ010000149.1:1249-4996 GCA_051748065.1 Bacteroidota bacterium | reverse complement strand
TTTTATTGGATTTGGGGTTACCTGATTCACAGGGATTGGAATCACTGGAAAAACTTAATCAATATTGCAAAAGTACACCCATTACTGTTATTACAGGACTTGATGATGAAGAAACCGGCAAAAGGGCTATTGAATTGGGTGCGCAAAGCTATATTGAAAAAAACAACCTCAATAGCCAGTTGATTGCAACTACCATCCAACATTCTATTGAAAGATACCAGCACCTGCAGCGGGCGAAAACAAGTGAGGAACGATTGAGCTCTTTTATGAATGCGGCTACAGATGGGTTTTTGTTGCTGGACAAAGCGTTCAATATATTAATGATCAATAAAACCGCAAATGAACTTGTATCTAATGAGTATGATAATCTTATAGGCAAAAACCTCAATACATACTTGCCTCATCTGAGTAGTAATGACCGGTATGAGAAGTATTTGGAGGTTCTTGATACAGGAGAATCAATCGATTTTGAAAAAGTTCAGGTTCCGGAGCTTGGTGATAAATACCTTACCATAAAAGCATTCAAAGCAGGTGAGGGACTGGGATTAATCATTAGTGATATTACCAGACAGGTTGAAGCTGAAATGAAACTTAAAGCTGCTAATGCCGCTCGTGATAAGATTTCATCTATCATTTCGCACGACCTGAGAAGCCCATTTAATTCAATATTAGGTTTTCTTGATGTACTTCACTTTGAGTATGAACAATTAAGCGAGAAAGAGCATAAAAAGTATATTTCTGTACTTCATAATGCAGCCAACAATACTTTCGATCTGCTTGAGAATCTACTTACCTGGTCGAGAAACGAAACCAACCGCATTTCTTATAAACCTGAAGAGTTTAATCTCAGGAATGCAACTCAAAAGACTATCTTGCATGTTGTGATGAATGCTGACAGGAAAGACATTGTAATAAAGGATGAAACCCCTGAATCCGTTTACCTTCATGCTGATTGGTATATGTTCAGTATTGTTTTAAGAAACTTGCTTTCCAATGCCATTAAATTTACCCCTAAAAACGGAAGAATAACTATAGGTGTGGAAAGTATTCTTAATGAAAAGGCCACCATTTTTGTGCAAGACACAGGGGTAGGAGTTGGAAAAGATAAGATTCCCGGCATAATCAACCCAAACGAGGTTATTACTAACCGCGGCACCAGCAATGAAACAGGAACAGGGCTGGGATTGATGATTTGTAAAGAATTTGTGAATAAGCACAACGGAGTATTGTGGATGGACAGTGAACCAGGAAAAGGAAGCATTATGAGGTTTACTATGCCCATAGCTCATAAATCCATTCATTCGAAAGGTTAAGCTTTATTTATTAAGGCTTTACAACTAATAAAAATATAATCTCTATTATATTCCGGAATATTATTCTAAATGCCATTAAGTATAACAATAAAAACGGGGAATTAAACATTCAGGTGGCGTTCAAGGAGAATAAACATAGGATTTCCATGCAAGATACCGGAATAGGCAATAGGCAAGGCTGAAAGTACGATTGAAAGGCTGTTTGATTATGATGAAAAACGCGAGAAAGGCACCCAGGGTGAAAGCGGTGCTGGCATTGGACTGATGTTTATAAAAGAATTTTTAGATAAACTTGACGCAGAACATACACTCAGAGTCTGTCCCGGTTACTCTACATACAGGAATTAGGGGTCATAAGGCTTTTGAGAAAAGCATTATCTATCCCTAAACGATCCCTCGCCAGTAAATTTTTTATTAACCCGGCAATTAACCCTAATATTAAAGAATTCGGACTTAAATAAATAGAATACTCATATCCCACCCGATTTTTTATACCTTTATCCTAAATTATTTTTCGTGTATCGGACAAAAAAGTCCTTCCCGGAAAATAAATACTTCCCTAGTAAAATCAAGAGTTATGGGTAAAAAAAATGAGGATAAATCACAACATGATTTAAAAGAACGCGTTAAAGAGCTGAATTGTCTCTATGGTCTTTCACGTCTTATGGAAAACCAGGACATTTCAATGAACGAATTCCTGCAATCCGCTGTGGATCTTATTCCTCCTGCCTGGCAATATCCTGAAATTACCTGTGCCCGGCTTTTCTTTAATGAAATGGAATTCAAAACCAAAGGCTTTAAAGAAACCCAATGGAAGCAATCGGCTAATATTGTGGTGAATAACAAAACAAAAGGCCGCCTTGATGTTTTTTACCTGGAAGAAAAGCCCGTGATAGACGAGGGGCCTTTCCTGAAAGAAGAGCGAAATATCCTGAACAGTTTTGTGAAAAATCTGGGGCAATATCTGGATCGTAAGGCAAAGGAGGAGAACCTTCGAAGAAACAAAGAAATACTGACAAAGACTCAGGAGCTTGCTATTATCGGAAACTGGGAGCTGGATCTTGCAACAAACCATCTGAGCTGGTCGGATGAGGTCTACCGTATTTTCGGGCTTAAACCACAAGAGTTTAGCGCCACCTACCAAGCTTTTCTGGAGTATGTCCATCCTGATGACCGGGCTAAAGTTGATAGAGCCTATGCCAGCTCCCTGGAAGAAGGTAGAGATACTTATGAGATTGAACACAGGGTGGTTCGTAAACATAATGGTGAAATCCGCTACGTTTATGAAAAGTGCTACCATGAGCGTAACCGGGAGGGAAAGGTGTTTCGGTCCGTTGGAATTGTTCAGGATGTTACGAAACAAAGAGAGATAGAGAATGCGCTTCGCGAAAGCAGGGAAAATCTGCGCATAACCATCAACTCCATTGGCGATGCAGTTATTGCAACGGACACTAAAGGCCATATTACCCGTATGAATCCGGTTGCTGAAGAACTAACCGGATGGTCATCAATAGATGCTGAAAATCAGCATATAGAAAAAGTATTTAACATTGTTAACGCCAAAAGCGGTAAGAAAGCTGAAAACCCGGTAAAAGAAGTGCTGGATACAGGAAAAATTATTGGGCTGGCCAACGATACCAAACTCATATCGAAAAATGGCGAGGAATATCAGATTGCCGATTCCGGATCACCTATAAAAGATCATAATGGAGAAATAACCGGCGTTGTTTTGGTGTTCAGGGACGTTACAGAAGACTATCAAATAAGGGAAGAACTGAAAGATAGCGAAGAGCGTTTCAGGACAACCCTTGAAACAATGAATGAAGGATGCCAGATTATTGGTTTTGACTGGCGCTATATTTATGTTAACCAGACACTTGTTGAGCACGGGCATAAGTCCAGAAATGAATTATTGGGACGAACCATGATGGAGGTTTATCCCGGGATTGAAAAAACAGAGATGTTCGATTCATTGCGCAAGTGTATGTCGGAACGGGTATCGCAGCGATTTGAAAATCAATTTACTTATCCTGATGGCTCAACAGGATGGTTTGATTTAAGCATTCAGCCATCGGCAGAAGGCATCTTTATTTTTTCGATAGATGTCACAAAACGCAAAGAAGCAGAAGAAAAAATCCGGGAAAACGAGCGTCAACTGGCCACACTTATGGGGAACCTGCCGGGTATGGCATACAGATGCCGGAATGATAAGAACTGGACCATGGAGTTTGTAAGTTCGGGGTGCCTGAGTTTAACCGGTTATAATGATAAACAGTTGACTTATAACTTTGAGGTATCATATGCCGGCCTTATCCATCCCGACGACAGGGATAAGGTAAGAAAAGAAACGCAGAAGGCTATCCAAAACAACCAGCCCTTCCTTATTGAATATCGCATACATGATAATGAAAACAATCTGAAATGGGTGTGGGAG
>JBNJGZ010000149.1:0-1149 GCA_051748065.1 Bacteroidota bacterium | reverse complement strand
AGCGTTGTTCGGGACATTTCTGAACGTAAAAAAACCGAAATGGTAAAACAGTTGCTTTACAATGTTTCGCAACTGTCTATCAGCGAACTCAGTCTGAAAGAATACCTGGGAGCCATTCATAATGAAGTCAGGAAAATCATGAAAGCCGATAACTTTTATATCGCGCTTTATGATAAGAATACAGATAAATACACGCTGCCCTATCATGTGGATGAGTATGATGATTTAACCACAGACGAACCAGTGTCGCTGAATCACACGTTAACGGATTATATTCGTAAAAGTGGACAAGCTGAACTGTTGACCGAAGAGACCGATAGAAGACTACGGGAAAAAGAAAAAATCCGGATGATAGGCACCCCTTCGCCTGTATGGATTGGCGCACCTGTTAAAGACACCTCAACAAACGAGGTGACAGGTGTAATTGCATTGCAGGATTATGAAGACAAAAACGCCTACAATAAAGATGATTTACATACCCTTAGTATTATTGCCACCAATATCGGTACCTTTATTGAGCGGATAAACAACCTTCAAAACCTCAAAAAAGCCAAAGAAAAAGCCGAGGAAAGTGACCGCCTGAAAACAGCATTTTTGGCTAATATGAGTCATGAAATCCGCACCCCGATGAACGGTATATTGGGCTTTACCAACCTGCTTATGGACCCCGACTTAACCGGTGAAGAAAAAGACCAGTATATCGAAATTATTCATAAGAGCGGACAGCGCATGATGAGTACAGTAAGTGATATCGTTGAAATCTCAAAAATAGAAGCTGGAATAATTAGCATTCAATATGCTACAACCAATGCAAATAAGATAGTAAAAGAATTAGTGAACTTTTTCCGCTCCGAAGCCCAAAAGAAAGGATTGACCCTGACGCTTGATAAATTATTGCCCGAGAGTGATTCAACGCTTCATACCGATCAAAACAAATTTGAGTCCGTTCTTTCCAACCTGATTAAAAACGCCATCAAATACACAGATTCCGGCAGCATTAATGCGGGCTGCCAGGTGAATGACGGTTTTGCGGAATTTTATGTGAAGGATACTGGTATTGGCGTGCCACAAAAGCGCCAGGAAGCCATCTTTAACCGCTTTGAGCAAGCGGATATTTCTGACACACGGGCTTTTGAAGGTTCGGGCTTA
>JBNJGZ010000148.1:0-5020 GCA_051748065.1 Bacteroidota bacterium | reverse complement strand
TTGAGAAAGGAAAATCTCCTCGCCTGGCAGCAATTGATGGAACTATGGAAGTGCTTCCTGCTGTGTTGACTTCCGTAACAACCACTATGATTGCTTTCATCCCTTTGTTTTTTATTGAGGGTAGTATGGAAATGTTATATGCCATGGGTTTTGTGGTAATTGCGGCATTAGCATTTTCGTTAGTGGAATGTATATTTGTTCTTCCGGCACACGTAGGCAATCCTCACGTTCTTAATACGAAGGGAAAACATACAAAAGCAAGTCGATTCACTACAAAAGTAATTTATTTACTTCGTGACAGGCTTTACATGCCGTTTTTGCGAAAGGTTCTTGCTCATAAGGGATTTATGTTGTCGATTGTGACAGCACTGATTATTTTTACCGGAGGACTGATGATAAGCGGGAAAATTCCTTTCACCTTTTTTCCGCCCCAGCCGAACGATATGTTCACTATTGATTTGGCCATGAAACCTGGAATCAACAGAGATATCACGAAAGAGAAATTATTTTATGTCGAAGAGCAATTATATGAAGTTAATCGTGAGTTGATGAAAAAACATGATGATACAACAGGCTTTGTTCGTACCTCAGAAGTTAGCCTGGGTAGTTCATTCAATGGAACTGAATCTGGTACTCATGCAGGCATGATTAGGGTGTTTCTCCATCCTATGGAAAATTCAAATGTTTCTGATCAAACTATTAAGCGGGCTTTGGATGAGAAAATAGGAGAGATGCCGGAGGCTTATAAATTTGCTATCGGTGCTTCGAGCCGTTTTGGAGCACCTGTATCAATTAGCTTACTTGGCTATGATATGGATAATTTAACTAAAGCTCAGGAAGAACTGGAAGATGGATTGGAAGATATGGATGCTTTATTTAATATTACCAACAATAGTCAATTGGGAAGTCAGGAAATTCGCCTGAAGCTTAAACCTAAAGCATATACCCTGGGTTTGACGCAAGCTAGCCTGATGAATGAAGTACGGAAAGGTTTTTATGGTGGTTTGGCTCAACGAATACAGGAAGGGAAGGATGAAATCTGGTTTTATGTGCGTTATCCCCGGTCAAACCGTAAAACAATAGGACAGCTTGAAAACATGATGATTCAAACCCCTGCCGGGGAATATCCGTTGACAACAGTTGCAGAACTGACTAAAGCCCGTAGTCTGAGTACTATAAACGGTTATAATGGCCAGCGGGAAATTCGGGTTGATGCTTATCTTAAAGATGAGGATGATGCAGTTCCACCTATACTCAACCATGTAGAATCTAATATTCTTTCGGGTATTCAGGAAAAATACCCTGATTTATCCTATCAATACCAGGGGCAAAGAAAGGATACCCAGGAACAGTTAAACAGCCTTTCCACATATTTTGGGGTTGCTTTTCTGGTTATTGTATCGATTATTATGTTTTATTTTAAATCATTCAGGCAAGGCATGATCATTTTATTGACCATTCCATTGGGAATTATGGGAGCCATTTGGGGGCATTCGATTCAGGGAGAGCCTATATCAATGCTTAGCCTTTGGGGATTAGTAGCACTTACTGGCACCATTATCAACGATTCGGTAGTGTTCGTATCCAAATACAATCAGACACTTGTAGAAGGATACCGGGTTTTTGAGGCCGCCATGGAAGCAGCACGTTCCCGTTTTCGTCCGTTGTTCCTGACTACTGTAACAACATTTGTAGGCCTGATGCCTTTGATACTGGAAGGAAGCCCGGATGCACAGTTTCTCGTTCCCATGGCTATATCCGTAGCCTACGGTATTTTGTTCGGCAGTATCTTTATTTTGTTAACCCTGCCAATTCAGATCGTGTTATTTAATCGAATTCAGGTGAAACTGAAGAGATTATTCGGCAAGAAAGATGTGACACCCGAATCTGTTGAGGCTGCAGTGATCAATCATCAAATAGATAAACGGCTGGAGAAAGCAATTCAGGAAGAAGAACAACAAAATGAAAGTAAATAATTAAATAAATATAGATATGCGAACTTTATTAGTATTGGTTTTTGTCATTATTACGTTAAGTCTTTCAGCACAAGAAGCAAAGGAAGTACAGGAATTATCCCTGGAAGATGCTATCACTAAAGCATTGAATAACAATTACGGCATTATAACTCAAAAGAAGAGCTCTGAAATATCTGAAATGAATAATTCATGGGGCAATGCAGGTGCGTTGCCCACTGTTCAGTTTGTAGGCAGTGGAAATAAATCTAAGAACTATAACGATGAAGACAATTATACTTCTCAAAACCTGAATGGGACGGTTGAATTGAGCAAGACTTTGTTCCGGGGTTTTAGCGTCCATATACAAAAAGGCCGGCTGGATGAGCTGGAGAAGCTTTCTGAAGGGAATGTTTCGTTGGTTATCGAAAATACAATTTTTAATGTTATTCTCAGCTATTACAATATTCTTCTGACAGATGAGCAGGTGGATATAGCCCGCGATAATATGGACCTCTCCAAAGATAGGTATCAGCGGGCTCAGGAACAGAAAAAGATTGGAAGTTCCAGAACTTATGATTTGCTGCAGGCTAAAAATGCATTTTTAAAAGACAGCTCCGATTATCTTTCCGCCAAATCGTCCTACAATAATGCTGTGCGGGAATTGAATTATCACATGGCTGAACCTATGGAACAAACCTATCAATTTACATCAAGTTTTGAGCCGGATACTTCGAATTTTAACCTTTCTGGCCTTCAGGATAAAATGCTGGAGAACAACAAGAATCTGCGAAATCAATACCTGAATCTGGAACTATCCAAACTTGATGTGAAATCAGCTAAGAGTGCTTATTATCCTTCACTTTCTCTTAAAGCCTCCGGTGGTTATTCAGAATCAGAAACCGAGTATGAGAGTATGTCACAGATGGATAAGAGTTCTGAAGGCTATAATACTTCTGTTAGTTTGTCTCTTTCTTATACTATTTTTGATGGAAATCAACGAAAACGATCGCTTGAAGCTGCCAGGCTTGAAGAAGAAATCTCACAGATAGAAACAGAGGAAATGAAGCAGGACTTGAGAAATCAACTGGCACAAGAGTATGAATTGTATAACGTTCGCAAGCAATTGCTTAATGTAGCCGGAGAAAACCTGAATTCTGCAGAGTTAAACCTGCAACTGTCAAAAGAGAAGTTTCAAAGCGGTGCCATCAATTCGTTTAATTTCCGTGATGTTCAGCAAATTTATCAGGATGCAGCCTACAATTACCAAAGAGCGATTTTCAATGTGATTCAGAGTTACAACACCCTGTTAAGGTTAACTGGCGGTATAATTGATGAATACGAATAGGTTTGGTTTGATGGTTTTTGGTTTAATGTTCAAAGTTTAATGTTGCGGTAATGAAAGCCTGGCAGCGATTATCATGCTATCAGGCTTTCATTGGGATAGGTAATCTTTCAGAAACAGAAAGCCATTACAGGCAAACTTTCTTTTTATCAAATATTTACCAACAAACTTAAGCAAACCGGCAAATTTCTGTTAATTTTGATATACAAGAATAAAAAAAATGTTGTTTACATCCCAATAACTGAGATAAAACACAATTGGATTTATTGAAATGGTTAACCGCCCATATTTGAAAAGATACAAGGCAATTTCCAACAGAAATAATTATATTTGTGATATGGTGACTAAAAACTACATAGAGAAAAAATTAAAGGAATTAAAACCTTTTCTTTCTGAAGAGTATAAAGTATCGAGAATTGGATACTTTGGTTCATTTTCACGGAATGAGCAGACGGATGAATCGGATATTGATATTCTTGTGGAATTTAGTAAACCGATTGGCTGGGATTTTTTTGATTTGAAAGATTTATTGGAAAAAGAATTAGGAGTTAAAGTTGATTTAGTCTCAGCCAAAGCATTAAGAAAACAATTGAGAGATAGCATTCTTGAACAAACCCAATATGTATGAATAAGAAAGGCAGAAATTATCAGATTTACTTAGAAGATATTTTGATTTCTATGGAGCGGATTATTGAATACATTGGAGATAAGGGTTTTGAGGAATTTAAGGATTATAACATGGTTGTGGATGCAGTGGTAAGAAATTTTGAGATTATTGGAGAAGCAACTAATAACTTACCCGATGAGGTTAAAGACAGACATCCAGAGATACCCTGGCGAAAAATGTATGGATTGAGAAATGTTGTCTCGCATGAATATTTCGGTATAGATTATGAGATGATATGGGAAATTACCAAGAAGAACCTACCTGAGAATATCAAAGAAATAAAAAGGATTATCGACGAAGAAAAGAATACTGGGTGGTAACATGCTATATACAAATTGCGTGTTTTCGGCTTGATATCTGAGTTTGGTAAGTTTAGCCAAGTTTTTATCGGGGGATCCGGCAGTAGCCGGACACGGTAAGAACGCGTCTCCGTAAATCCCGCATTTTGCATATAGCTTTCCGTTGTAGCCAATACAAAAAAATACTGGATACTCCAATTTTATACTTAAGTGCTTATATTATCAAGGGAAAAGATGATTATTATAGACTCCTTAATGAACTAACAAGTCGCAGGCAATGGAAAAATTGGAAAAGAAATTGTTTAGTTAAATATAGATTTATATAACTTATTATCAGAAACATAAAGATAACCTACTGCATACAACAAATTATACACATTCCATTAAAGGCAATGAAGAGAAATAGATAGCAACCAATTTTTCAGCCTTGAAGGAATCAATTAAAACATTTAAATATTATTTATTTACTTTGTCGTGTAAATGCAAAGTTAAAATGAGAAAACGAATCGTTGAATATCCAATAATATCTTATTTTCTAATTAGTTATATTTTTACCTGGATTTTTCATTTACTAATTCCACTGCTGGGATTTCAGTTTACTATGAGCTTAAACCAGCCTGGTATATTTTTATATTTAATTGGCCTTTGGGGGCCGCTAGTTTCTTCTATCATTGTAACTTTCCATATTAAAGGCAAAGGAGGAATAAGGCTATTACTCTCATCCGGGCTAAAATGGAGGTTTAGTATTGCCTGGTAT
>JBNJGZ010000147.1:0-5022 GCA_051748065.1 Bacteroidota bacterium | reverse complement strand
ATATGAAAAAATTAGTATTAATTGTTGGCATTATTCTGGGCTTTAGTTTATTTGCCAATGCACAGGTAAATCCCAAAGCCTTAGGATTACGTTTGGGCGGAGATGGAGATATTAATGGAGCTGAGATATCTTATCAGCATGGATTAAGTGAGTCTAATCGTCTGGAATTCGACTTAGGTTTTGGCGGAAATGATCATCACAACCGCTTGTATCTTTTTGGCCTATACCATTGGGTTGAGAATATTAACGAAGGACTTAATTGGTATTACGGAGCAGGAGGTAATGTAGGCTTTTTTGAGTATGATGATAAGGATGATGATGATTATATCAATATTGGTATTGCCGGACAAATAGGACTGGAGTATGATTTCAGTGACCTGGATGTACCGCTGCTTTTAAGTATAGATTTCAGGCCGGGCCTTGACATTGTAGGCGATAATGCCGGACTGGGCTGGGGAACTGCATTGGGTATAAGATATCTATGGTAGAATGTATACCTGTTTTTACCGGATAAAAATGGTTTATGGGACTATTACAGCCTAATGATGAGGATTTTATGCGGGATGCCTACCAGGAAGCAGAAAAAGCGTTTGAAAAAGACGAGATCCCGGTAGGTGCTGTTATCGTTTGTAATAATCAGGTCATTGCGCGGGCACATAATCTAACGGAGCAACTCCGTGATGTTACAGCTCATGCAGAAATGCAGGCGTTTACTGCTGCCTCCGATTATCTGGGGAGTAAGTTTTTAGAAGAATGCACGCTTTATGTTACACTGGAACCTTGTCCGATGTGTGCGGGAGCTGCCTTCTGGAGCCGGATAGGCCGTTTGGTTTATGGTGCCGAAGATGAGAAAAGAGGATATACTTTATACAATGAAAACCTGTTGCATCCGTCTACAAAAGTGAAAAGCGGAGTTATGGCCAATGAAAGCAAAACCTTGCTGCAGGAGTTCTTTCGGAAAAAACGGAAATAGTCGCATGGAAGATGATTTCATTGATGGTGATTTGTTGTCATTAGTAGTCATTGATGGTTTATGTCGTGAAACCATTTTCTGTTTCATCGGGGTCATTTTTTCTGCTGTGAAAAGTAAATTGATCAAAGGCTTTAAATCATGATTTTACTTTTAGATCTTCTCCTTCTGATGAAGCAATTATCGTAGCTCCGCAGCTATCACTCCACACATTGGTAGCTGTCCGGAACATATCGAGTATTCTGTCTACCGCTAAAACCAGTCCTACACCTTCCAAAGGCAATCCTACTGCAGAAAGAATCACTGTGATCATCACCAGTCCGGCCATTGGAATAGCAGCGGCTCCCACTGACGCTAACAAAGCTGTGATTACAACGACGATCTGTTCAGTGATGCTCAGGTCTATGCCGTAAGCCTGAGCAATGAACATGGCAGCAACGCATTCATATAGAGCTGTTCCGTCCATGTTTATGGTTGCCCCTAAGGGTAATGTAAAGCTGGTGATCTTTTTGCTGACACCGCTGTTTTCTTCTGTAGCTGTCATGGTCAGCGGCAGGGTTGCTCCTGATGAAGATGTTGAGAAGGCTGTTAAAACAGGTGTTGTCATGGCAGACAAGTGTTTAAAAGGATTTACTTTGCCGACAACGCGGAGCAACAATGGCAGCGTAATGAATGCATGGATAAGCAGGGCTCCTAAAACCGTGATCATGTAAATTCCCATACTGCTAACTAATTGCCCCAAATTATCCTGATCGGCGACAACCTTTGCGACTATCCCAAAAATCCCAAGAGGTGTAAAGCGGATAACCCATAAGGTGATCTTCATCATTACATCAAAAGCAGCATTGAAGAAGTCTGTTAATGTTTGCTTAGGCTTAGGCTTGACGCGGGTAATAAAAAATCCGAAAAGAATAGCAAAAAATATGATGCTAAGCATATTGCTGTTTGTCAGAGCTTCAAAGATATTTTCGGGAACAATTTCAATCAAAATTTGTCCCAGCCCTTTGTATTCACCCAGGTCTTCTACTTCCTGCATCAAACTGAGGTCTGCTCCAACACCGGGTTTGATCAAATTCACCAGCAAAAGACCGGTGACAATGGCAAATGTGCTTGTCATCAGATAGTAACCGATGGTTTTCAGCCCGAGTCGTCCCAGATTATCGCCGCTACCAATATTTGCCACCCCGGAGACAATAGAACTTAAGATCAATGGAATGATCAGCATCTTCAGAGCGCGCAAAAACAAATCTCCCATCCAGCTTATGTACGATACGGCTTCATTGTCATATGCAGCTTCGATAATCTCTTTCCTGTGTTGACGAAAATACTCAGCTCCTAACTCTGGCTTTATATCTTTGATCAAAGCAGTTTTTGTATCCCAGGTTTCTCCTTTGAATGAGCTCAGGTTGCTGATCAAAACACTGTCTTTCCCGGTCTTTTTCATCTTGTCCAGCTTCGTCTGATTGATAGTATATGATGTGCTGAAATACATTCCATAGAGGATTGCCAGAACAAGGGCGATCAGAATTTGCCAGTGGAGAGCGATTTTCTTCATCTTATTACTCATTTAGATTTACAAAGCCTGCATTTTTTCAAAAATAAAAAGTTATTTCTGCTTGTTTTATCAAATAGGGATTCAAATATACAGGAAAAACTATAGTTTATTTGTATTTTACGATTGCATTCACTTCCTATGTTTAATTTTTCAAAATAGTAGCAATGTCATTATTGTATTTTGCTTTGCGATATTTGCGACTTTTAGCCTGCAATTAATGCATGAACAATGTCAATTACGGTATCTTTACAAAATATTTCTAAACAGGGTAGTCAGTCTGTTGTTCGTTCTGAAAAGAAATGAAAAAAGACTATTTTTGCAATTTAAAGAAAGTTCGTTATGAGTGATGCAATTAAACACGAATGCGGCATAGCTTTTTTGCGGTTGCTGCGGCCTCAGGAATATTATCTGTCCAAATACGGTACAAGCACTTATGGTTTGAATAAGATGTATCTGCTTATGGAAAAGCAGCACAACCGTGGACAGGACGGAGCAGGGATAGCAAGTCTTAAGCTTGGTCTTGAACCGGGCAAAAGATATATCGACCGCTACCGCTCCAATGATGCCAACCCGATCAAAGATATCTTCGGTAGTATTTATCAGGAGATTGATGAGAAGACACAGGGGAATTCCGCGCGTTTACGCGATATTGAATGGTTGAAACAAAATGTAGCTTATACAGGGGAAGTCTTAATGGGGCACCTGCGCTACGGAACGTTTGGAAAGAACGATATCAATAATGTGCATCCTTTTATACGACATAATAACTGGATGACCCGCAACCTGGTGTTATCCGGGAACTTCAACCTGACCAATGTAAACGAACTTTTTGATAATCTCGTCAGTATAGGCCAGCATCCGATAGAAACGACAGATACGGTTACGGTGATGGAAAAAATCGGCCATTTTCTTGACAGAGAGAATGAAGAGCTTTACAAAAAATATAAAGAACAAGGCTATAGCAAAAAAGAGATTTCAGGATTGATAGCAAGTGAGCTGGATGTTTTGAAGCTTATCACCCGGTCTGCGAAATATTGGGATGGTGGTTATACGATCTCCGGTATGATAGGCCATGGCGACTCTTTTGTTATGCGTGATCCTGCAGGGATACGTCCTGCTTATTATTACAAGGATGATGAAATTGTCGTGGCTACTTCCGAGCGTCCCGTTATTCAGACGGCTTTTAATGTGCCTGCTGAGCGCGTTAAAGAAATTGATCCCGGCTATATATTGATTGTTAAACGCAACGGAGATATCATTTATGAGCCGTTTCAGGAGCCTACCGAAAGGAAAGCCTGTTCTTTTGAACGGATTTATTTCTCCCGGGGGACAGACAATGAGATCTATCAGGAGCGTAAAAATTTGGGGAAAGCCCTAGCGGAACCCATATTAAAGACGATTAATCATGACCTGGAGAACACAGTGTTTTCTTATATCCCGAATACGGCAAGTGTGGCCTTCAACGGGCTCGTGGAAGCTATGAATAATTTCTGCGATAAAGTGAAAGTGGAAAAAATAAAAGGTCTTGAGAATAACGCCGATGAGAAAGAATTAAAGAAGATTATGGCTTTACGGCCCAGAGTAGAGCAAGTGGCTGTGAAAGATGCGAAAATGCGCACCTTTATCACTCAGGATAATCAAAGAGATGATCTGGTGGCCCATGTGTATGATGTTACTTATGGCGTTGTAAAACAAGATGATATACTGGTTGTCCTTGATGACTCGATTGTCCGTGGAACTACCCTTAAGCAAAGTATCCTGAGAATTTTGGACCGCCTGGGGCCACAGCGGATTGTAGTAGCTTCTTCTGCTCCCCAGATAAGATATCCGGATTGTTATGGCATTGATATGGCCAAACTATCCGATTTCGTTGCTTTCCGGGCAGCTATAGCCCTTCTGAAAGAAAAAAATATGCATCATGTGCTACATGAAGTATACCGCAAATGTAAAAGCCAGGAAAATGCTCCTATAGAAGAAGTTATAAATCATGTAAAAGAAATTTATGACCCGTTTACTCCGGAACAGATATCGGAAAAAATTGCCGAGTTGTTGACACCGGCCAATATCAAAGCTGAGGTGCAGGTTATCTACCAGGGGATTGAGACATTACACGATGCGCTACTTTACAATAGCGGGGACTGGTACTTTACTGGAGATTATCCCACACCCGGCGGAAACCGTGTAGTAAACAAATCCTTTATTAATTACATCGAGGGGAAAAATGAAAGAGCTTATTAGTGGATAGTTTTTAATGTTTCGATAGCTATCGGGACGTCCTATCCATTATCGATAAGCCACTTCGCCCTAACGCCAACTCGCAACAATGCGCCGGGAGACCTTCGCGCCTCCTGCGGACGCAGCTCACTCCGCAAACCTCCGTTACCACTACGGTTTGCTCCATTACCAATGACAACATCATGTAACCACCTTAATATCTGAGTCATGAGTATTTAGCTCTTTAGCTAAACGCATAAATGATCTTCGTTTTTGAGCTAAA
>JBNJGZ010000146.1:0-5137 GCA_051748065.1 Bacteroidota bacterium | reverse complement strand
TCGGCAACAATAGAAAATAAGCGTGTTACACATACTCTAAAGTATAAATAACAAAAAAAACAAGGATATAAATCTGCTATTTTAGTAGTTCTATTTCACAAAATCCACATGATAAAGCTTGCTCCAATGTTTTCCCGTTAGAAATATGCGGCCGTTCTCCTGATCGTAGGCAATACCATTTAATACTTTATCTTTGTCGTTCTTGTATTTATCCGGCACCAAATTACTGCAGTCAATCTTCTCCAACACTTTTCCGCTCTCGGGATCAAAGCTGATAATATAAGTTTCCTGCCAAACATTAGCATACACTTTTCCATCTATATATTCAAGTTCATTCAAGTTATCCACAGACCCCTTATGATCATACACCTGTATTCTATCTAATTCTGAAAAAGATTCAGGATCCAGAAAATAAATATTCTGAGATCCATCACTCATGATCAGTTTGTCACCGTCGGTAGTTAAACCCCATCCCTGAGTAGGGTACCTGACTTTATTGATCAGTTTAAATTTTTCTTTGTCATATACAAAGCCCGTCCTGGATGTCCAGGTTAGCTGAATGATCTTATCTTTATAGGAAGTAATGCCTTCGCCAAAATATTGATTTGGCAAACCATAAGCATTAATAGCCTCTCCGGTTTCAAGTTTTACCTTGCGCAAGGACGATCTTCCTCGTTGGCCTGTTCCTTCGTACAAAAACCCATCCTCATAAAACAATCCCTGTGTATAGGCTCCCTTATTGTGTGGATAGGTTTTAACAATACGAGCCTCATAATTTTCCGGTTGAATATCCGATTTGAATTTAAGCGTGCGGTGATGGGTTTCTTTATGTCCATTATTAAGATATACCTCTATCCGGATTTGATTTTCACCCACTGACAAATCATCTGTCTTAATTTCGGCCTCTTTCTCTTCTTTGTCCATCCGGACTTTCAGATCACCTTCTGCATAGACAACTGCAGAATCACTTTTCAGAGAATCGGGATAAGTAAAAGAGATACTCACCTCATCGCCAATGGTGTGTTTTTCATTATGTCCGGGCTCGACTACTTCACTTACTTCTTTATAAGTCTCTTTTTTTTCAGCATCATCTTTCTCCTTATCCTGATCCTTCTCTTTAGGCTGTGAACAAGAGAAAAATATCATAGGAATAATTACCAGTGTGCTTATTAAACTACGAAATTGCATCTTATTAATTTTTTAATAAATATTTAAACCATTTGCCTGAAAATATAGTTATAACGAAATAATCGCTTTTTCTATCTTTTACCAAAGATTTTCTGTAAAAAGTTACTTTTGCCGTCAGTTCCCTTTTTGAATTCCGGCTCGCCATATATTTCAGGATGAAGAGCAGACCACACTTCGCTCCATCCGGGGAAACCTCCGAGGTTTTTATCATCAATAAACAAATCTACATCGATTTTACGGCTCATGGATGGATCAAACCTTTCTTCAGGGTAGCTTCTGTTTACAGCATAAAATTCGATTCCGTTTTTCCGGCAAAATTCTACAGCCTCATCCAGATATTCTCCCCAGCGATAAGTCCACAAAATAAGCTGATGCCCATTCTTCTGTAATTGCAACAAAGTTTCAAATGCAAACAATTTAGGCTTTCCAATTTTGGGATAGCGATTCTCCACGATAGTTCCGTCAAAATCTACAGCTATTTTCATTTGAATATCTTTTTTTTGAACCATATAAGGTTCATATAAGTTGGTTTTTATTAGAATATCGTTTTTTAAAAATTATTTTTTTTATCAGAATAACTTACAACTACTTTCATCAATACAAATATAATGATTTACAAGAAGCAATTGAAATTACATGCAATTTCAGGAAACAAGCTGTAATATTAGTTATTCCCGGCACTAAAAGCATAACGCAAAGTGAAAATATTAGAATACAGAGCCACAGATTGATCCCCTATATCAGTCAAGGCATAATCAATAGAAAATCCTTCATAATGAAGTCCCACACCCAAATTAGGCTGGAAAGAAAGCTCTTCGTTGCGGTCAATATTTTCAATCATCTGAAAATTTCCAACTCCCATTCTAAGGTAGGCCAAGTCCTTGTACCTGAATTGCATTCCGATATGTGGATCAATACTAAAAATTTCAGAAGAAATCAATGAATGCCTCATTCCATCGGTGAATATATCCGCATCAACTTCAACGAGGCCGTGAAAATCTTCATAAATGCGAAAGTGCCGGGCCGCGCCGAGTAAAATTTTAGGCATTGTAAGTTCGATATTGTTATCCGGCGCCTGATTAAATAAGCTGTCCTGCACTTCTATCTCCAATTCATCTTCATTATAAGTCCAGGCATTAAAAGTGGTAGTGGCATCTCTGAGAACAGCTCCAAAACTCCACTTATCTTTATGATATTGAGCACTAAGGTCGAAACCAAAGCCATAAGCATTAGCAAACTGCCCCACATTCCGGTAAATTACTTTTGCATTCCCGCCAATCCACAATCCATCAACCGCAGTTTTCTTAGCATAGGAAACCAAAAACGCATAGTCTGCAGCAGTGAAATAACTGATACGGTCATAATCAATGTTTCCTTCATTATCGATAAGTTCTGTTGTATTGGGGATATTATCAACCCCAAAGCGGATCATTGAGGCTCCAAGGCGTTGATTGGAATCAATAGCCATTACTCCTCCCAAATAATCATATTTCGCAACGCCGGCAAAATATTCAGCATGCATGGCACCTATCTCAAAGTCCTGTTCAACATTCAGCATTCCGGCAGGATTCCAGTAGCCTGAAGAAACATCTCCGACGTGAGCTACTGTAGAGTTAGCCATTCCAAGAGATTTTGCGCCTACTCCTATTGATAAGAATTCATTACTGTATTTGGCAGTTTGTGCATTAGAGACATAAGCAGAGCAACAAATCAACAACCAAAATATCAACAACTTACGCATTTTTTCAATCAATCTCCGGTTTAATACTACGAAACTATGTAAATTAACTTATTTTTGTAGAAAATATTGCAAAAAATAAATGTCAGCTTTGAAACATATTACCAAACATATACCAAACGGAATTTCTATATTGAACCTACTCTCCGGTGCTATGGCCGTGGTATTTTCAATCAATGGAAATTTTTACATTGCAGGAATATTTATTTTAATTGCAGGCTTATTCGACTTTTTGGACGGCCTCATAGCACGCCTCCTGAAAGCCTATACCAAAATTGGAAAAGAACTAGACTCATTAGCAGACATTGTGAGTTTTGGTTTTGCACCTTCCATTATGCTTCATATTTACTTAAAAAAACTCCTGCTGCAAAATTACCTGACAGCAGATATTTTATATATCCCTATTGACCAGATGATTATCATTTTTTCTCCCTTTTTATTGTTGGTATTTGCAGCAATTCGCCTGGCACGTTTTAATGTGATAAGCGATAGACAGGAAGGTTTTTTAGGCTTACCATCCCCGGCCAGTGCAATATTTTTTGCATCAGCTATTTTAAGTTTCGGCACATCATGGTTTAATGAAATTTCAGTTTATGCCTGGCACTGGGTAATGTTAATTATCGTTTTTTCAGCATTAATGGTTATGCCTTTTCGAATGTTTTCACTAAAATTCAAACACTGGAATTGGAAAGGCAATGAAAATCGATATATTATTATTGGTATTTCTGCCATATTATTGGTAACATTGCAGTCATTGGGAATAAGTTTAGCTATTGTAGCTTATATTTTTCTATCAGGTTTAATAAATGTTTTAGATATAAATCAGTAAAAGCCATGAAATTCAAAGCAGAAATAAATGTAATGCCTCTAAAAAACCTTCTGGACCCTCAAGGGAAAACAGTTCATCACAGTATGGAGAACATTGGTTTTAATGAAGTCACCAATGTACGTATTGGCAAGCACATTACTATGGAACTCGAAGCTGAAAGCAAAGAGAAAGCTATGGAACGTGTGAATGAAGCTTGCAATAAGATCCTTGCAAATCCGGTTATGGAAGGTTTTGAGTATAAAGTGAAAGAAGCGGAAGAAGAATAAAACGGCACTTTCAGAAGAAAAGCATTCAAATCAACTATTCTTCACTATTTTCATCTTTATGCTTTTCCTGTTTGTTCATAATATCGGTTTGTTTTTGAATGGATTCTTTATGAACCAGTTGCAACAACTCCTTAACAAAACCTTCGGATAGACCTAATCTCATACCCTGTTTAACCCGTGATGAAATAATTTTTTCCCATCGTCTCAGTTGAAAAATAGTTACCTTATTTTTACTTTTGTATTCACCAATTTCCCCGACAGCAGACATTCGTTGGGCTAACAATTCAATAATCTGCTTATCAATTGAATCAATTTGTTCCCTTAGCGATTCAAGCTTGCCTGAAAAATCCTTATCATCAGACTCAATTTTACGAAATACGAGTTGCTCAAGTAAATGCAATAATTCGTCAGGACTAAGTTGTTGAGCTACATCACTTAATGCCTCTTCAGGTTTAATATGTGATTCTATCATCAAACCATTCATATTCAGGTCAATCGCTTTTTGGGAAATTTCCTGAATGTATTCTTTGACACCGGATATATGGCTTGGGTCGCAAAAAAGAGGCAAATTGTTAAATTTCGTTTTCAATTCAATTGGAATTTCCCATTTGGGGATATTCCGCAATTTTGTGGACTCAAACGGGTAGAATCCTCTGTGTACAGCCCCGAGTTTTCTAATTCCGTTATTATAAAAACGCTCCAGAGCTCCTATCCAAACTGCAATATCAGGATTGACAGGGTTTTTTACCAATACAGGGATATCAACCCCTTTCAAGGATTCAGCCAATTCCTGAACAGAGAAAGGATTGGCAACAGTCCGTGCACCAATCCAAAACAGATCGATGCCATATTGCAGAGCTATCTCAACATGTGCCGGACTTGCAACCTCTACTGCAGTTTTAAACCCAGTATTTTCCTTTACCTGTCTGAGCCATTCCAGACCTTTTTCACCAACCCCTTCAAAACTACCGGGGCGTGTGCGCGGTTTCCAAATTCCAGCCCGAAACAGATGAACTTTTCCGGTCTGCTTTAATGCTCTAGCCGTTTGAAGCATCTGTGATTCAGATTCCGCAGAACAAGGACCACCAACAATCAAAAAATCACTATTATTTTCAG
>JBNJGZ010000145.1:0-5179 GCA_051748065.1 Bacteroidota bacterium | reverse complement strand
TAATTGATAATTAACTTAGCGTAAAAACAAACGATTGTTCTCACTCTTTTTGTTTATCGTAGTCGATTTCTTTTATTACATCACCTTCTCTATTATAAAATGTCCATTTTCCGGTTCTTTCATCCATGTGCATTTGGCCTTTATAACGGATATGCCCGTTTGAATAATAGGTAGTATAGGGCCCATGTTGTTTGCCGTGTTTGTACTTTGATGAACTCCAAACAGTGCCGTCTTTATAGTAAGCTTTCCAGGTGCCGTTACGCTTGCTTTGTTCTAAAGGGCCTTCCATTTCTTTTTGCCCGTTTTTATAATATCGAATTTCTTTGACTGTATCCCCTTCTTCATTTAATAGCTTAACTTTTTTCGGGCTGCCGTCTTCATGTTTTTCGACCACTTCTTTTTCTGTATTCTTATCGCCTGTACGGGATGTATCCTGACAGGAAAAGAATAAGAATAAACCGGTAAAAATTAAAAAGAAATATTTGCGTGGTTTCATAATTTATTGTTTTTCAATAGACATTAATTTGTATAAGCCATGAAATCTTATCAGTTATCATTGGTCTTATTCAATAGACGTTCCACTGTAATAATTCCAAATGTCAAACATTTAAAATCAACAATCAATCACGAACATATTATGACCATTTTAATGATTCTTTTCATACTCTTCATTCAACTTGTTAATGATTTTGGGCGTAATATTTAAGGAATCATTAGAATAAAGGATATTATTGTTTGTAGTTGATTTAGCCAGAATGTAATCAAAACGGCTGCTTCGGTTATAGCGGTTCAGAAAGGTACGCAGGGTATCGACGAGTTCTTTGTTCATACCTCTGGTTTGATTTGCGTACTGTTGTGAATACTCCTGTTGCAATTGATAAAGCTCTTCTTCTTCTTTTCTTAATTCTTCTTCAACACGGTTTGCTTCCTCCACGCTGATCGAATTATTTTTAACGCTTTGTTGGTACTGTTGATACTTTTGTGCCAGCTGTTGTTGCCTGCGTTGCAGCTCTTTTTGCATTGCTTCACCTTCTCCCTGCAGCTTTGCTTCCATAACTTCAACTAATTTGTATTTGCTGAGAACGGAGTCAGTGTTTACATAGGCAACTTTTAAATTTTGCCCGGGGCTTACGTTTTTTTCTGTATCTGACGTTTGTGTTGTTCCCTGGTTATTTGAGAACTGTAAAACAAACAATACAATTACTGCGATGATTAACAATACATTAATTCCGATTAATGTGTTTACTTTTTTTTCCATAAAGCGATTAGTTTCCGTATTTTGACATAAATTTTATTCTCATTAGTCTGACTTCTTCTTCTGAATATTCATCCTCGCCCAGTTCTGCAAGTGCTTCTTCGATAGAGTCTGATTCGGCATCTTCCAGAAAATAATCCATGATATCTTCCTGGTGATAGGGGTCTATTGTTTCATCAATATAGTAATCTATATTTAACTTTGTTCCCGAACCAATGATATGTTCTATTTCTGTAATAAGTTCTTCTTTAGAAAGTCCTTTGGCATTGGCAATGTCTTCAAAAGACATTCTCTGGTCAATACTCCGGATAATGTGCACTTTAAGGCTGGATTTATTCACAACGGATTTAACAACCATGTCGCTTGGACGAATAATGTCATTTTCTTCCACATATTGGTTAATCAAATCCAGAAATGGTTTGCCATATTTGTCAGCCTTTCCGCTACCTACACCGGAAATTTGTATTAATTCATCTTTTTTCACTGGAAAATTGGTAGCCATCTCCTCAAGGGAAGGGTCCTGGAAAATCACAAATGGCGGCAGGTCTTCGCGTAATGCAATTTTTTTGCGAAGGTCTTTAAGCATACTAAAGAGCGTATCATCTACAGAGCCTGTGCGCTGAGAACTTGCCATTTGTTCCTGATTTTCTATTTCTTCAAAATCACGGTCTTTTGCCATCATAATTGAATATGGATTATCCATATAAGCTTTTCCTTTATCGGTAAGCTTTAATAGGCCATAGTTTTCAATATCTTTTTTTAACAAACCCTGTATAAGGCCATAGCGTATTGCTGCTGACCAAAGTTGTCTTTCCTGATCTTCACCTTCGCCAAAAATATTTAATTTATCGTGTTTGTAAGCAAAAATTTCACTGGTGTGCTTACCCGTTATGACGTTAATCAGGTGGTCAGGTTTAAATTGTTCTTTTACAGCAGCTACTGTTCTTAAGACCATTAAAATATAGTCTTTTCCTTCAAAAATTTCTTTTGGGCTAAGACAGTTATCACAAGTTTCACAATTGTCATGGTGATATGTCTCGCCAAAATAATCCAACAATACTTTCCTACGGCACATGGCTGTTTCTGCATAAGCAACGGTTTCATTAAGCAGTTGTCTTGAAATCTCTTGCTCTGCAACCGGTTTTCCTTTCAGGAACTTTTCAAGTTTTTGTATGTCTTCATAAGCGTAATATACCATACAATGCCCTTCGCCTCCGTCTCTCCCTGCACGTCCGGTTTCCTGATAGTAGCTCTCCAGACTTTTCGGAATGTCATGATGTACTACAAAGCGAATATCGGGTTTATCTATGCCCATGCCGAAAGCAATTGTAGCTACAATTACATCGGCTTTTTCCATTAGGAACATATCCTGGTTTCTAACTCGTGTTGCTGAATCGAGACCGGCGTGATAGGGCAGTGCATTAATTCCGTTTACCTGAAGTGTCTCGGCTATTTCCTCAACTTTCTTACGGCTTAAACAGTAAACTATTCCTGACTTTCCGGGCCTATCCTTGATAAAACGAATTATATCTTTGAGGACATTTTTCGTTTTCGGTCTTACTTCATAAAATAAATTTGATCTGTTAAAGGAAGACTTGTAAACACCTGCATCATTTATTTCCAGGTTTTTCATGATGTCTTCCTGTACTTTTGGCGTGGCTGTTGCCGTTAACGCGATTACCGGAACATCTTGCCCTATAGCATGAATAGTAGGTCTTAACCTGCGATATTCAGGTCGAAAGTCATGTCCCCATTCGGAAATACAATGCGCCTCATCAACAGCATAAAAAGACAGTTTGACATTTTTGAAAAACTCAATGTTCTCTTCCTTAGCTAACGATTCCGGTGCAACATATAAAAGTTTGGTTATCCCACGCCTGACATCATTCTGCACACGTAATAATTGATTTTTTGTCAGAGATGAATTTAAAACATGAGCAATGCCGGTTTCTGCTCCGTAGTTACGGATAGCATCCACCTGATTTTTCATTAAAGCAATCAAGGGAGATACAACTATTGCAGTTCCCTCTTGCATTAAAGCCGGGAGCTGATAGCACATCGATTTCCCGCCACCTGTTGGCATGATCACAAAGGTATCATTCTTGGAAAGAACATTTTTAATGATTTCCAATTGGTTACCTTTAAAAGTTGAGAAACCGAAAATTTCTTTTAATAACTTATGTAAACTGCTGTCTGTTGCCTTCATTATTTATTTTATCCCAAAGTCTTATTGGAGTGTGTAATCAAAGATACTAAAATTTTTGTTACTTTAGTTGTTATATTTATATAAGGTTTGCAAAAATATAAGAATATATTAACTATAATGCGTTTATTAAACTATATTTCTTGTTTATTATTTTAGGAAACCGCAATAAAACACTGTTTTTTATATTTTAATTTCTTATTATATTGATTCTTAATTCCAATATTTTTTTTGTGTTAAGTTTTGTTAAAGTCACGGAAAAACGAATAAAATAAAACCTTAGTCTTTTGGTAGTATTCTTTTATAAAAAAAAGTTATGTACGATATAATAATCAATATTATATGTAATTTTGGTTTGGTTTTATTTGTTGTTCATCATGTTCTTTTTAATAAGACGAATTTAATCTTGTGAAATGTTTATTTTTGTAGAAACAAATAATAATACGATTTGGTTAATAAAGATATTATCAAAAAGACAGCCATAGAAACAATCCAAAAAGAAGCTAGTGCTGTTGAAGAGTTGAAAGGCCGTATCAATAATGATTTTGCCGAGGTTGTTAAAGTCTTGTTAAGAAATAAGGGCCGACTTATTGTTACCGGAATAGGAAAAAGTGCCATAATTGCATCTAAAATTGTAGCTACTTTAAATTCTACCGGGACACCGGCCGTTTTTATGCATGCGGCTGATGCCATACATGGTGACCTGGGGATTATCCGGGAGGGAGATCTTGTCATGTGTATTTCTAAAAGTGGGAATACTCCGGAGATAAAAGTCCTTGTACCACTCATTAAATCTATGGGACATCGGTTAGTGGGGTTATTGGGCAACCGAAACTCATATCTGGCCAGGCAGGCGGATTATATCCTGGATGCTACGGTGGAAAAGGAAGCATGTCCCAATAATCTGGCTCCTACATCCAGCACAACAGCCCAGATGGTTATCGGGGATGCGTTGGCAGTAGCTTTAATTGAAGCACGTGGATTTACACAAAGTGATTTTGCCAAGTTACATCCGGGTGGTACGCTCGGTAAACAAATGTACCTGAGGGTTTCTGATTTGTATATTCATAATGAAAAACCAATTGTGGATTATCAGGATGACATCCGGAAGGTTATTTTGGAGATATCTTCTAAACGGCTGGGGGCTACGGCAGTGAAGCGAAACCAGAAAATTACAGGCATTATTACTGACGGGGATTTACGCCGGATGTTGCAGGAAAATGATGATGTAAATGAGCTTACAGCAGCTGACATTTTGACTGCTAATCCCAAATCATTACAAGCGGATACCCTTGCTGTGGACGCTCTGGATATTATGAGAAAAAATAATATCACTCAGGTGTTGATCATGAATGGGGAAGAATATCTGGGGATGGTACATTTGCATGATATTTTGGAAACCGGTATATTGTAGACAAGAATTAAAGGCAGGTTTATTATACCAGAATACGGATAATATTTGATCTTAAAGAATAAAATATATGAGTAAAGTAGATGTTAAGGAATTCCAGCAGTATCGTCAACAAATGAACGAACGTATCCTGGAAGGAGACAATAAAGTTATAAAGCGTATTTTTAATTTGGATACCAACACCTATAAAGATGGAGAATTGCCGGAAGTTACCAAAGAAATGATAGGGCTTGCCACCTCTATGGTTTTAAAGTGTGATGATTGTGTGTTTTATCATTTACAACGTTGTTATGAATTGGGTGTTACTAAA
>JBNJGZ010000144.1:0-5274 GCA_051748065.1 Bacteroidota bacterium | reverse complement strand
GGATGATTACACTTTTATAATGAGTATAGAGGAAAAATCAGGTTAAGGTATTGCATCCAATACTTCTCCAATATCCGGATTTTCAAACATATTTGACTCCCCATCTACATTAACATCAACAATAGGCAATGTTATATTTCCTCCTCCCATGCCGGCTTCATTCAACTTGTCCCACATTTCCGAGTTTTTGTCGTCATTGTTGTCAATATCATAAAAAGTATAATCCAGATTTTCAGCATCACAATCGTCTTTAAATCCCTGACAATTGGAACAGGACGGACGGCCGTATATTAATATTTCATAATCCGGACCGGGGCTTTGTTGATTATTATCATCCTCTTCTTTGTCGCATGAAAAAAACAGTAGTGCTGAACCTATAAACACGGATAAGAGTAAAATTTTTAAATACTTCATAAGCCTATTTTTTTGGGATTTTAAGAGTATAAAAATATAAATTTTTGTCTTCATATCAAATTTTAATTAAATTTCTTTGAAGTGATTAGAAAATATTTCGTAAACCAAATACAAAATTCTTTGTTAATTATAACGTTGACTATGTCAAAACTAACCCGGATTAACAGCTATTTTGTGAAGTTAATAATGTGAACGCTAATTTTTTATGAGTAAATATTCCCTTCGTTATACATTTCTGTATGTAATCATTCTTGCTATTGCTATGGCATCTTGTAATTCATCAACCCAACAGAACCAGAGCAGACAAAACAAAACTCCGGTAAGTGGTTATCTGGCAGAGTTTGAAAATTTCACCACAGAAAAACAGTTTACAGGAAACCTCCTGGCTTTTGAAGAAACAGGTATCAGAACTCCAGTCTCCGGGCATGTTGTTAACATTCATTTTCGTGAAGGAGAGCAAGTTGAAAAAGGTGAACTATTAGTTGAAATTGATAACCGGCACTGGAAAGCCCAAAAACAAGGAGTAGAGGCTGAACTGGCCGCCGCTCAGAACAGGCTTAAACGGAACAGGAAATTAATCGATGTAGAAGGTGTAAGCCAGGAGGAGGTTGAACAAAGCGAATCAGAAGTTAACCGTTTAAAAGCGCGGATAGAAGAACTAGAAGTATATATCGACCGTTCTCAGATAAGAGCACCGTTCCGGGGACAGCTCGGGATGCGTAACTTTAGCCCGGGCGCCTATCTGTCGCAGGGAGATTTGATTACACGTTTAGTGCAAAATGACAGGCTAAAGGTATCGTTTGACATTCCGGCTAAAGACCGTCATTTAGTCAAAAAAGATCAGAAGGTAACCATAATCGGTTCCTCCAAAAAAGACTCCATACAAGCCAAAGTCTATTCCAGTGATCCTGAAATAAGCACTTCCTCCCGCAGTGCCGAAATAAGAGCTGCATTCGACAACAAAAACCGCTTATTTACTCCGGGGAATTTTGTTAATGTCCTTTTAAAGATATCCCAAAGCGATCAAACCTTATTAATTCCGGCTACTGCCGTTACACCGGAGTTGAACACCAAAGTTATATACATTGCTGACAACGGAAAAGCCCGGCGGCAAGAAGTGACTATAGGAGCACGCACACCCCGCCGCGTAGAAATCCTCAGCGGCCTTTCTGATGGCGACACCGTGATCACCAGCGGACTGATGATGATCAATGACGGAAGCCCCATCCGGGTGAACGATGTTAAAGCGGGAGTAGAGCAATGACACTTTCAGAATTAAGCATAAAAAGACCGGTTCTTACGATTGTTTTTGCTATTGTCATCGTTGTGTTTGGCATTGTAGCATTCACCTCATTAGGTGTACGGGAATATCCCAGTGTCGATCCGCCAATTATTACCGTAAGAACAGACTATCCGGGTGCCAACGCAGAAATTATCGAATCACAGATCACCGAACCCCTGGAAGAACAAATCAATCGTGTTAACGGCATCAAAAAGATAACAGCTTCTAGTTCAACCGGCCGGAGCACAGTCC
Source organism: Bacteroidota bacterium (assembly GCA_051748065.1). Classification (GTDB taxonomy): domain Bacteria; phylum Bacteroidota; class Bacteroidia; order Bacteroidales; family PWNQ01; genus PWNQ01. Next base: position 3,326 of record JBNJGZ010000144.1, on the reverse strand, counting down.
GTGCCGAATTTGATCTGAATATGGACCTGGATAATGCCGCCAATGATGTGCGGGACAGGGTTGCTCAGGCCGTGCGTTCCCTCCCGCCGGATGCAGACCCGCCTGTGGTTTCAAAAGCGGATGCTGATGCGCAAACCATTTTTACCGTTACCCTGCAAAGCCAGCAAAAAAGTTTGCTTGAGCTTACCGAGATCGCGGATAACATTTTTGCCGAAAGACTACAGACAATTAAAGGTGTCAGCCAGACCTATATGTGGGGAGAGAAAAAATATGCCATGCGGTTGAAGTTAGACCCGCAGCGTATGGAAGCCTTTAATGTTACAGCTTCTGACGTCCGCAACGCACTCAATGAACAAAACCTGGAACTTCCCTCCGGGCAAATTGAAGGGGAACAAAGGTATATTACGATCCAAACCTATGGCAGGATCAACACGGAAGAAGAATTTAATAATCTTATTATTGATAAAAAAGACGGCCGCCTTATTCGTCTGGAAGACATCGGACATGCCAGACTGGCGGCCATCAACAATAAATCATTGTTAAGGGGAAACAAAGGGATCCCCATGGTTGGCGTAGCTCTGGTTCCTCAACCGGGTTCAAATTATATTGATATTGTGGATGAAGCCAAACGGCAGATTGCAATGATTGAAGGTGATATTCCCGAAGATATAGAATTAGGGGTCGGATTGGATATAACCGACAGCATCCGCCGCTCTATCAATGATGTAGAATACACTATCTTAATTGCCTTCTTTTTGGTGCTGATCATTATATTTATTTTCCTTCGCAACATAAGGACTACTTTAATTCCGGTGTTAACGATCCCGATTTCACTGATCGGCAGCTTTACATTTTTATATGCAAGCGGGTTTTCCATTAATATTTTAAGTTTACTGGGCCTTCTATTAGCAACCGGAATGGTTGTGGATGATGCCATTGTGATGATGGAAAACATTTACAGCAAGATCGAAAAGGGCATGAGCCCGATCCAGGCTGCCTTTAAAGGTTCGCGCCAGGTCTTCTTTGCTATCATCGCTACCACCATAACGCTGATCAGTGTGTTTTTACCCATCTTTTTTATGCAGGGTTTTACGGGAAGGCTGTTCCGTGAATTTGCAATGGTGATCGCCGGATCAGTAATTATAAGCACCTTCATTTCTTTATCGCTCACCGTAATGATGAGCTCCCGGATCTTAACACAATACAAACAGGAAAATAAGCGACTGAGGTTTATACAAAAACCACTCGATTACATTTTAACAAGCTACCGGGGTTGGCTGGTGTCATTTATGAAAAAGAAACACCTGGCATTTCCCATCATTGCCCTGTCAGCGGCTATTATCTGGTTATTGATGGTCAACCTGCCTTCCGAACTGGCGCCGCTGGATGACAAAAGCAGCATACGCATTATTTCTAATGCTCCCGAAGGAACATCCTATGAAATGATGGATGATTATCAAAGTCAATTGGTACAACTTGTAGATACCATACCGGAAAAGGAATACCTGCTTTCGGTAACCTCTCCCCGCTTCGGCTCATCAGTTTCTGCAAATTCAGGTTTTATACGACTGATGCTCTCCCCTCCCGACGAAAGGGAAAAATCCCAAATGGAACTGGCCCAAGAGCTACAGGAGATGCTAAAAGAACATAATCTGGCTCAGACGATCGTAATGCAAAGTCCTACAATTGAAAGTGCCGGCGGCGGACGTGGCCAGCCGGTGCAATATGTCTTGCAGTCTACCAATCTGGACAAGCTTGAGGAATATTTGCCCGGGTTTATGGAAGCAGCTCGTGAGCATCCGGCGCTAAGCATGGTGGAAACCGACCTGCAGTTCAATAAACCGGAGTTAATTATTGACATCAACCGCGACAGAGCAAAAGATATGGGTATCAGCGTCAGGGATATCGCGGAAACCCTTCAAACCTTTTACAGCGAACAACGTGTGGGCTACTTTATCAAAAACGGAAAACAATATTTTGTGGTTACCGAGGCTGAAAGGAGATTCCGTAATCAACCGGAAGATTTAGCCAGTATTTATGTCCGAAATAATTCGGGAGAAATGGTTTCCCTGGACAATCTGGCTTCCTATCATGAAGAAAGTATGCCTCCGCAACTGCTGCGTTTCAACAGGTTTTCCTCCGCCACCATATCAGCAACGCCGGCATCAGGATACACCCTCGGTGAATCCCTTGATGCCATGGATCAAATAGCAGAAGATACCCTGGACGAAAGTTTCCAGACAACCTTAACGGGAAGCTCAGCCGATTTAGCGGAAAGCTCTAGTAATCTTTTGCTTGTCTTTATCTTTGCCTTAGTATTAATATTTTTGACGCTCTCGGGGCAATTTGAGAGCTTCCGCGACCCGCTGGTGATCATGCTGACTGTCCCACTGGCTCTTGCCGGTGCTTTGCTCTCGCTTTGGGCATTCGGACTTACGTTAAATATTTTCAGCCAGATCGGTATGATCGTGCTCATCGGCATCGTTACCAAAAATGGTATCCTTTTGGTAGAATTTGCCAATCAAAAAAGACAGGAAGGACAAAGCAGAACAGAAGCAGCTATTAATGCAGCCAGCGACCGCGTTCGCCCGATCTTGATGACCAGCTTAGCGACAGCTTTAGGAGCCATGCCCCTGGCCATTTCGTTTGGCGAAGCTGCCAACAGCCGCATGCCCCTGGGTATCGCTATTATCGGCGGACTGTTGTTTGCGCTCATACTTACACTGTTTGTGATCCCCGCTTTATATACGTTTATTTCCGGTAAATCTAAAAAATATGAAGTTCAAGAAAATGAATAAATACAAACTGCTGATGCTATCATTCCTGGCCATAACTTTTCAGGGTATGGCACAAAACGATTTTAACCTGCAGGAGTTAGTGCAACTGACACTGGAAGAAAATTACCAGATTCAAATAACAAAGAATCAGGAAAAGATAGCCGAAAACAGAAACACATTGGGAAATGCAGGTTTTTTTCCGACTTTTGATATCTACTCAGACCAAAATTGGAACATTGAAACGTCGGAGTCCAATTTATATACAGGCCAAATCCGGAAAGGAAATAATGTGCAAAGCAATCAGTTTAACGCATCAGCAGAATTGAACTGGACCTTGTTCGATGGCTTCAGAATGTTCGCTAAAAAAGACCAACTGGAAAGCCTGGCCAAACTGGGAAAAATGGAAACCAAATACTATGTGGAGCAGACTATTGCCGATCTGGCCAATATCTATTACTCCCTGATAAAAGCCAGAAAACAACTTGAAGTTCATCAGCAATCGCTTAATATATCGGCATACCGCTTAAATCTGGAAAAACAGAAACGAAA
>JBNJGZ010000143.1:0-5287 GCA_051748065.1 Bacteroidota bacterium | reverse complement strand
ATAAATTTGTAGAGGGAATGGATTAGAAAAATGCTATCCGGCTATTTGAAAAAAATTCGGATTAATAAATTCTAAATAAAATTAGATGTGAAGAGCACCGATGGAATCAAGATGAGTTCCATAACACAGATTTGATTATTAATAAATCTATGAAAATATGACTGACCGTATACGATTATTATTAGAGACGCTAAATTTGACGGCATCACAATTTGCAGATGAGATAGATGTGCAACGCTCCGGAGTTTCGCATATAATGTCCGGCCGCAATAAAGCAAGCCTGGAGTTTATTAGAAAAATACTGGCTCGTTATCCTGAGATCTCCCCGGATTGGCTGATCAGTGGAAAAGGACCTATGTACCGTCATACAAGCCAAAAACCGGAAAATGCGGAAACTGTAAATCAGCCGCATATTGAGAAGAACAGTACAAAAGAATTGTTTGACTTTAATGCAGAAGCATCAGAAGAAATTCCCGGAAAAAGTGCCCATGGAGATTACCAGGATAAAAGGAAAGTCTTAGAAAAAAGCACAAAAGAAACGAGCAATGCGCAAAACAAGGCAGCGCAAATTGAGCGTATCATTATTTTGTATAATGATGGGTCATTTAAAGATTATTTCCCCGGTGAATAATATGCTTTACGGGTTAAAATAAATTGCGACAGTTAATTTGGTCAATAGTTAAAACGTTCTAATTCTGAAAAGAAGAAATCAGCCTCTTTTGCTGCATTTTCGTCGCTATCGGAACCATGTACGGCATTTTGCGTTATCGAACTTCCGAATTTGTCTCTTATCGTTCCTTCTTCTGCATCTTCCGGATTTGTAGCACCAATAAATTCACGAAAAGACTTCACGGCATCATGAGCTTCTAAAATAGCTACAATCACCGGACTGGAACTCATGAAGTTTGTCAAATCATCGTAAAACGGCTTATCACGGTGTATCTCATAAAATTTTTTTGCCTGTGATTTCGTCATTTGGATCATTTTCAGAGCCTTTATTTTAAATCCATTTTCAATGATATCGTTTATAATAGCTCCGTGAAAATCTTTTTCTATTGACTTAGGTTTGATGATGGTTACTGTTGTTGTCTTATTCATAAACTTTTTTTTGAGATTAACTTTAACTCTTCCAATAAAGGATGATAATTTATTTTTACATTTGTTGACATCAAAAATAAAAAGGTTTTTCGTGACTGCAAATGAAATAAAAAAAATTCGTGATTTACTTACTCCTGAAAGTAAGGTAGTTTTAGTCTCTCATGCCAATCCTGATGGAGATGCTGTTGGTTCTGTTCTTGCTTTGTATGGAGTATTTAAAAAAATGAATCTGAATGTTAGTGCATTATTACCGGATGTTTTACCGGCATTTTACCAATGGATCAAAGGCAGTGAAGAGATAATTCTTGCTGAACAAGACATGGCAAAAAGTAAAGCTTTGCTTAGGGATGCTGATATTGTGTTTTGCCTTGATTTCAATGCATTTAAACGGGTAGGAGACCTTGAAAAACCTTTACGGAATACCAATGCAACCAAGGTTTTAGTTGACCATCATCCGGGGCCTGAAAGTGGCTTTGACTTTGTGATGTCGGATACTACAGTCTCTTCAACTGCCGAATTAGTATATCAGCTCATAGATAAATTAACAGGAGATGAGATTATAGATAAATCCATTGCGGATGCTATTTATACAGGAATTATGACTGATACGGGCTCTTTTAATTTTAGCTCTTCTAATCCCGGTATGTATGATATTTTGAAGCATTTAGTAGAAAAAGGTGTCAAGCCGGCTAAAGTTCATCAATATGTTTATGATACTTTCACGGAATCCAGAACTCGATTAATCGGTCACAGCCTGCTGAATAAGATGGTTGTGATGCCGGAATACCAAACAGCTTATATTGTTTTGTCGAAAGAAGACCTGAAGGATTATAATCATGAAAAAGGAGATACTGAAGGATTGGTTAATTATCCGTTGGCTATTAAGAATGTTGTTTTTGCTGCTTTGTTTACGGAAAAGGATGACTTAATTAAAATTTCCTTTCGTTCCAAAGGAAATTTTCCGGCTAATGAATTTGCAGAAAAATATTTCCGGGGCGGAGGCCACTTAAATGCTGCCGGGGGAAAAAGTTATAAACCACTTAAAAAGACTATAGAAAACTTTGAAAACGTTATAAAAAATGAATTTAATCCTAAACTCATTAATAAAGATGAATCGGCACACACACACAACAATTAAGCATATAGTTTTATTCAGTGCTATTTTGCTCTTCATGGCAGGAATTAGCGGATGCAATAACCAGCCTGATGTTGTTGATATAACCAAAAGCAAATCAAAGGATTCAAGTGAAGAAAGTGATCTTGTAAAAGTTAATAAAGAGATCGTTCGCGTGGAGGAACAGTTTATAGAAAATTATATTGAGCGGCATAATTTGGATGTAACCGAATTGAAGAATGGTATTCGATATGAAATTTATTCACAGAATCCCAGCGGAGAGAAAGTTGAATCCGGAGATAGGGTTACAATCAGGTTCAAATCGAAATTGCTTACCGGACGTAAAATAGAGAAGAGTGACAGTTTAAAACAAAAGCAATTTGTTGTTGCAGAATCAGAAGAAATACAAGGATTGCACTATTCTGTTTTAGAAATGCGGGAAGGAGAAAAAGGCATTTTCATTATTCCTTCACATTTAGCCTTTGGAATTACCGGCGAGCGTGATAAAGTTCCTCATAGTGCAGCCCTGGTTTATGATATTACACTTAAAAATTTAATAAAAAAATGATACAAAACAAGTTGAATAAAGGTTTGGGGGTTTTAATCCTTTTATCTGTATTTGTCGCCTGTAATCAGGGACCTCATCCCGAATACAATCAGACAGACCAGGGACTGTATTATAAGTTCATTCAAAAGAATAAAGGAGGAGCTCAATTGGATTCCGGTGATGTGATTACACTAAAAATGAAGTATTATACCCCGGACAGTGTTTATTTTAATAGTTCAGAAGATGTGCGCGGTGAATTTCAGTTATCCTTTCAGCATCCGCAAAACTCTATGGACCTTTTTGCGGCTTTGAACATGATGAAAGTAGGGGATAGTGCCTCCTTTATTATTCCTCCTGATTCCTTCCTGGGACCGGCTGCAAAAAGCCCTATGGACACCATTAATGAACTTTTTGTGGATATTAAAATCAAAAGCAGAACACCGCTTGAAGAGTTTTTAAAAGAGCAGGCCGAAACCCGAAAAGTAAACAAAGAGAAAGAAGACAAAAAAATTGACAATTATTTTGCAGAAAATGAATTATCTCCGGATACCTTAAAAAACGGAATATATGTACTTAATCATAATAAAAAGTCTTCAGGAGAACCGGTAGATAGCGGAAAAGTAGCACTAATATCTTTCAAAGGGGAATTACTAGATGGAGAAGTTTTTCAGTCTCCGTCACCGGAATTTCCTTACGTTGTCGGGGAAACACCAGATTACCCATTTAAATGGGATGAGGCTCTGAAAACCATGAAAAAAGGTGAAAAAGCTACTTTTCTACTTCCTTCGGAGCAGGCTTTGGGAGCTGAAGGTGAAGAAGATATTATTCCGCCTTATACTCCGCTGCTACTTGAAATAACAATTAAAGATGTGTTATCAAAGCAGGAATATCAAAATCAGCAATTGGATAATGAGCGAACAAAAAGAAAAGAAGCCAGCCAGAAATTAGATAATTATCTGAAAGAAAATAACATCCAAACAAAACCCACTTCCAGTGGTTTAATATATATTACACAACATGAAGGTAAGGGGCCAAAGCCACAAGAAGGAGATACAGCCCTTGTACATTATAAAGGGTATTTATTGAATGGAGAGGTATTCGATTCCTCCTATGAGCGTGGAAAACCTATAGAAGTCGTAATTGGGCAGAGAGGACTTATTGAAGGTTGGCTGGAAGCTATTCCTAAGATGAAGGAAGGAGAAAAAGCCAAAATCATTCTTCCCTGGAAAATAGCTTATGGCAAACAAGGCAAAGGTTCTATACCTCCTTATGCAAATCTGGTTTTTGAGTTAGAACTTACAGAAATTAAATCTTAAATATTATGCGAAGTATAACAATTATTGCCGTTTTAGCCATATTCGTTATGGCATCCTGTTCCACCCTGGAAAAGCCCCGTACAGGGAAAACGTATGAAACTGACGATGGTCTGGAAATAACTTTTATTGAAAAAGGAGAAGGGCCTGAGGCTGATAGTGGAGATGTTGTTTTTATGCATTATACGGGAAAGTTAGAAAATGACTCCGTTTTCGGCTCCAGTTACCAGCGTAATCAGCCATTTCGTTTTCGTTTAGGCAATAATGAAGTCATCAAAGGATGGGAAATTGGCGTTGATTATATGAGCGAAGGTGATAGTGCGTTGCTAAAAATCCCTCCGGAGTTAGCTTATGGAGAAAGGGAAAGAGGTGCTATTCCGGCAAACTCAACTCTGCGTTTTATGGTTCGTTTAGAAGATGTCAGGAAAGCTCCCAAGCCTTTTGATACAACAAATGCCACAAAAAAAGAACCTATGGATGGTCTTAAAATATATACCGTCAAAGAAGGGAAAGGCAGACAATTATCTGAAGGCTATGTGGCTAAAGTGCACTATACCGGCTATTTTGAAGATGGTGAAGTTTTTGATACTTCTGTGGAACGGGAAGACCCTATACGTGTTCAGTTGGGCAAAGATCAAGTAATTAAAGGATGGGAAGAAGCTCTAAAAACGATGCGCGTAGGCGATAAGGCCCGGATTATTATTCCTCCGGAACTTGCTTATGGAAAAAAAGGAAGAGGACAAATAGAACCTAATACGACTCTTATTTTTGATGTAGAAGTGTTAGAGGCTGAATTACCCGAAAAAGCTGTTCCTTACGAAGTAGAAGGTAAAGATACCGTATTTACGGAATCCGGTCTTGGGATTATTAAAGTAAAGGAGACCGATAATGTGATGGCCTCCAAAGGAAATGTTGTTAAGGTTCATTATACAGGGTACTTCACCGATGGGGAAGTTTTTGACTCTTCCGTAGAAGCCGGTAAACCCATCAGCTTTGAGCTTGGAAAAGGGCAGGTAATCAGAGGATGGGATGAAGGTATTCAGCATATGCGTGTTGGTGAAAAAGCCAGACTTATTATTCCTTATCAACTGGGATATGGAGAACAAGGAGCAGGTCCCGTGCCTCCGAAAACAAAACTGATCTTTGATGTTCATCTTTTAGAGGTCAAATAGTGTTTGTTCGTAAAGTCCTATTTCTGCGTTATGCCCGTTTTAA
>JBNJGZ010000142.1:0-5291 GCA_051748065.1 Bacteroidota bacterium | reverse complement strand
GGCAGGGTTGTCAGGGAGTTTTTAAAGACCTGCTCGAATGCCAGGAACTTTAAGATACCCAGGTTTACCGTCGGGTGAAACCGCAGTCCTCCTTTGTACGGTCCGATAGCACTGTTCATCTCGATCCGGAACCCGCGGTTGATCTGGATCTTTCCTTTGTCATCCTGCCAGGGGACACGGAAAATTATGATTCGCTCGGGTTCGGCGATGCGTTCCAGCACTTTCGATTCTTTGTACTGCGGGTTTTCTTCAATAAATGGAATCAAAGACTCCGCTACTTCCCGGACAGCCTGGTGAAATTCCTGCTCTCCCGGATTTTTGGCTTTAATTGTCGCCATGAAATCCTCGACCTTCTGGTCATACTTGTTGTTTGTCATAACGCACGTTGGTTTAATTACACTTAATTTAGATTGACTTAGCAAGTATAAGCATTAATAGGTTCATTTCAAAATAATTACTTGTTTTTGTAAAATTTAAAAACATTCTATATAAGAAAAATCTTTGTTTTTATATGTCCGCTCGTTTTTCTTTCTTCCTTTAATCCCCGGAAATACTGTTACTTCAAAGGAAATGATTGGAGGCATATCCGGATATCATATCTGTTAGCTATCGGGAGGGGGATTTCCCGGCAAATCCTGACCCACTTTAAAAGAGACTCTTTTATAGATTTTCAACTGTGACAGAACATAATAACTTTACGGAGTGGGCTCATTGTCCGGCCATCATACTGCGCAGGGGCTTATTATCAGTATGGGTTAATTTTACAACGCGGTGACTTAGGCTAATTCATGGATAGACGCTATTTATTTAGTACGAATACGCAAACGTTCTTGCATTCTTTCAGGTGAAATATTATTTTTACAAATTAAGCTTTGTAAATATAGGGTTATGACACAAAACACAAAAAATAATTTATCTGCTTCTGATACACCGCGTTCGCCGGACCAAACCATAAAAGAATACCAAAAGCTGGTTGAAGAAAATCGCGAACGCCTGAAGGAATTGTCTTGTATAAACCAGACAACCAATATTCTCAAGCAGGGAAAGCCTATTGAAGAAGCCCTGCAACAAATTGTATTAATTATTCCGCGGGCTATGCAGTATCCTGAATTTACAACCGCCCGCATTACATTTAATGGAAAGGTTTTTACTTCAGCAAGTTTTGAAGGCTCTCAATGGGTTTTGCGGGAAACATTTGAAACCGTAGACAAGCGCATCGGCGTTATTGAGATTTTCTATACAAAAGAGTTTCCGGAGATGGATCAGGGGTCTTTTTTAAACGAAGAAGTAGACCTTATCAATAATCTGGCCAGTTTAATCAAGGGGTATCTGGATGGCTATGTGGCCGGAAAAGCCAGTACGGGGGATAGCTTCCATAAAAAGCAGGAGTTTAAAGAGAAGCCTGAGCGTAAGAAGCTTATGCAGATGTTTCTCAACAAAAATAACTACGACCGTGATATTTATCACGATCTGATGCCTTTTAAAGTAAAAGAAATTTTATTGGTAGCGAATCTTTATGATGCATTCAGCATTGAACAGGGAGGCCGCTTTTCCGAATATGTTCTTAGCCAATATCAACAGCTAAACCTGACCTCCGTACCACGAATCACCGGAGTTTCCGATCACGATGAAGCGATGGAATATTTGCATTCCAAGCACTTTGATATGGTTATTCTTATGGTCGGCGTAGATAAAAAATCTCCTGTAACACTGGGTGAGAAAATCAAAAAAGCATTTCCCTACATCCCTGTCTTTATGCTGCTTAACAATGATAAAGATGTGCATACCTTTGAAAAGCAAAAAGAAAAATTAAAAGGGATCGACAGGATTTTTCTTTGGAAAGGGGATTCGCGGATCTTTTTTGCAATGATCAAGTTGATTGAAGATAAAACCAATGTGGATAATGACACTAAAGTGGGATTGGTGCGCCTGATCCTGCTGGTTGAAGACTCGGCCAAATATTATTCCCGTTATTTGCCTTTGCTCTATAACATTGTTATGCAGCAGACCAGCCGCATTATTGAAGACGTGAATACGGATGAGCTTTATAAAGTATTGCGCATGCGTGCCCGTCCGAAGATCATATTGACCTCTACCTATGAAGATGCCATGGAGATTTTTAATAAATATAAAGATAATCTGTTGTGCCTTATATCCGATGTCGAGTTTAAACACCGGGGAAAAATGGAAGAGGAAGCAGGAGTTCGGCTGGTAAAAATGATAAAACAACGGCGACCGGACCTGCCGACGGTTATCCAGTCCTCAGACCAACGGTATGCTGATGTAGCCTATGAATTAAAAGCCAGCTTTATCAATAAGAATTCCGAAACGCTGATGCAGGATTTTGAAAGTTTTATCACGCATTATCTGGGTTTTGGAAACTTTGTTTATCGTGACAAACACGGACGAGAAATTGCAACGGCGAAATCGCTGAAAGAGTTTCAAAACCTGCTGAAGACAATCCCGGATGAGTCCATTCTTTATCACGCCAAAAAAGACCATTTTTCTTTATGGCTGATGGCACGCGGGGAGATACAAGTCGCTCGCATACTGCATCCGGCTAAGATCAAGGATTTTAATAATGCGCAGGAAATCCGGGAGTTTTTGATGGAGGTGATAGAAAACCATCGCAATGAGCAGAATAAAGGAAAGATTATACCTTTTGAAGCTTCTGCTATTGATGATGCTTCCAATATTGTAAGTCTGTCCGAAGGGAATTTAGGCGGAAAAGGGCGCGGACTGGCTTTTGTCAATAATTTGATTTACAATTACAATTTCGGGCAGCATGTTTCGGATATCAATATCGTTACCCCCAAAACGTTTGTTATAGGTACGGAAGAATTTAACCGCTTTCTCGATCGAAATGAGCTGCGGTCAAAAATACTGGAAGAGGAAAATCCGGATGTTATTAAGAAGTGGTTTTTGGAAGGAGAGCTTACTCCCAGCTTAGTGCGCCGGCTGAAGCGCATTTTAAAAGTCATTAAAAAGCCTTTGGCCGTCAGGTCTTCAGGTATGTTTGAAGATTCGCTGCAACAGCCTTTTGCCGGTATTTTTGAAACTTATATTCTGCCTAACAATCATCCCGAAACGTCCACCAGGCAAAAGCAGCTCGAACAAGCTATTAAATTGGTTTATGCTTCTGTTTTTTCCGAGAGGGCGCGTGGTTACGTGGAAGCCATCAACTATAAAATAGAAGAGGAGATGATGGCTGTTGTGCTTCAGGAAGTTGTAGGGCAGCAATACGACGGCTATTTTTATCCGAATATCAGCGGGGTAGCCCAGTCATATAATTATTATCCGGTGGCTCACATGAAACCCGAAGAGGGCTTTGCTATAGCGGCTGTTGGTCTGGGAAAATATGTTGTAGACGGTGAAAAAGCTTTTCGCTTTTCGCCTATGTATCCCGAAACGGAAATTCACTCCACCAAAGACCAGTTTAAAAATTCGCAGACGGAATTTTATGCCGTTAACCTTGGGAAATATGATATCGACCTGAGAGAGGGAGATACCGCAGGATTGGCACGCCTGGATATTGAGCAGGCAGAGCAGCATGGCACATTGAAGCATTGCGCTTCGGTATACGATCCGGACAGCGACAGAATTACACCCGGGCTGAACAATCCCGGTCCACGGATAGTCAATTTTGCTAATATTTTAAAATACAATTACATCCCACTGGCAAAAACCATTGAAGTGGTGCTGGATATTGTTGAAGAAGCTATCGGCTCGCCCGTGGAAATTGAGTGGGCTGTGGACTTAACCAAAGATGAGAATAACCGGGCTTCCTTCTATCTGTTGCAGATTAAACCCCTGATAAGTGCTGAAACGGATTTTGATCTGGATACTGAGGAATTGGATGAAGACCGGATTATTCTATATACAAACAAAGGAATGGGTAATGGCTATATTGCCGATGTTACGGATGTTATCTATGTGGATGTGGATAAGTTTGACAAAGGCAGAACGGAAGAGATGGCCCGGGAAATAGATCAGTTAAACAAAAAAATGAGAGAAGAAGATAAACGGTATGTGTTGATTGGTCCCGGACGTTGGGGAACAAGAGATAAGTGGCTCGGAATACCTGTGGACTGGCCGCAGATATCCAATGCCAAAGTTATTGTGGAAACAAGTCTTGAAGATTTTCCTTTGGATGCATCTTCCGGATCGCACTTCTTCCATAATGTTACATCTATGCACATTGGCTATCTGACAGTGCAACAGGAAAAGTCGGATCAATATATAGATTATTCCAAACTGAATGAACAGGAATTGGTGGAGGAAACAAACTTTTTCCGGCATGTTCGTTTTCCGGAACCTATGGAGATTATGATGGACGGAAAACAAAGGATTTCGGTTGTGCTTGAGCCACGGAAAGAAACAAATAACACGAATGAAGAGTCCCCTTAGCCAGGAATGTACAAATGAGATATCTCTACAGGAAAAATTTTTGAAAACGAAAGCAATTTTCTATGTAGATAAAAGTGAAAACGGTCTAAACTATTTTTTTGTTAATTTAGATTAAATCAACATATTGGTAAAAAACTTCTTACTGTTAGATTATTAACAGTCTAAATAACTTAGGCGGTTATTAGTATTGTGTTAACAAAATCCGGTCAAAACGAAACATTGTTTATTTTTGCCGCAATGTTACAAAGGATGAGAAATAGCAGCAATATTGTGGGACTGATCATGATCCCTTTAATCGCATTGCTGATTCATAACCGCTTTGCCAATGGTCACTTTCATAAGCTTGCTGATGGTGAAGTTGTCTATCATTATCATCCTTATGATAAATCTGAAACATCATCTGAATCAGATCCTCTCTCCAGGCACCATCATAATGCTTTGGATTTAAGTATTATCTCCATGATTGCCGGTGGTGAATTCTTTTACGGATTTATCTTTGCCTTTGCCGGGTTCATTCTTACACGCTATTTACGCAAGGTTGGCCGGTTTCTTACTCATTTTCTTAATCGTTTTCAGCTCAGATATGCTGATCCGCGTGCTCCGCCTTTTCGTTAATCCTCACCGGAATATTGAAATAGTCATTGATTGCTTGACCTGTTTGTCCCGTTGATTTAATTCTAATCAACCGGGGTGAAATGTGCCGTTAGGAATCATTTTAGTGGGGTGATTAGTAGTCATTGGTAGTTATTAGTAGTCATTAATGGTCATTTATAGTCATTTTCTATACTTCTGTGTCCGGCTGCTGTCAAATACAACCGTCTCAGAAAGCCCTTAACTAAATGACTTAGAGTATAGTAAAGCAAAATGACGCGCGAAGCGCAAAT
>JBNJGZ010000141.1:3147-5365 GCA_051748065.1 Bacteroidota bacterium | reverse complement strand
AAAGATTTGAAAAAAACACTACTACATATCGTTATCTTATTTTTAGCCGGGATATCTCCCGCCTTTTCACAATCTGACACAACAATCTGCGGCGGAGAAACCGGTGCGCTTGTTGTACGAAGTGATTATGCTTATGAGAGCGTTTTTACTGATTGGGAGATTGAAGGCGGAGAAATTGTTGATGGTGAAAATTATGGCGATTCTGTCATTGTTCAGTGGGATAAAAATGCAGATACCGGCAGAGTTTCTGTCAAAGAAATTGGGATGGGAGGCTGCGAAAGCGCTCCTATTACAATGTCAGTGGACTTGTCCAATCCGGTGATAGAAATATTTGACCAGGAAGCTTGTGAAAATGAAGGTGAGATAGAATTTGTTGCCGATGACGGCGATTACGAGGAATATGAGTGGCATGATGGCAGCAGCGGCTCAAGTTTTTATACCGAGGCAGATACTTCAAAATCTGTATCGGTTAAAGTTACCGATGAATATGGTTGTACGGTTAGGGATTCTGCAAATCTGACAGTGTACGAATTGCCTGACGTAAACATTGAAGTCATTACTTCTTCAGATCAGGTTTTTGTTAGTGAAGACAGTGTTTCTTTTGTTGGTGACGAGGTCGATGAAATAACTCTGGATGCCGGTTCATGGTCTTCTTATCAGTGGGATTCGGATGTTGGTGATATTGATGGTATTTCTTCCAGCATTGATGTGCGCGGCAGAGATATTACCGATGCCAGTTCGAGTGAAAATACAGATTATTTCTGGGTTACCGTAACTGACGAAAATATGTGTACAAACACAGATACTATGGCAGTAACAGTCATGCGGCAATTGGATATACCAAATGCCATCACTCCAAATAATGATGGAGACAATGACAAGTGGAAAATTCCGGCTCTTGCGCTTTATCCGGATAATGTCGTAAAAATTTATGACCGCTGGGGCGACCTTGTTTACGAGGCCAAAGGTTATGATGAAGGTAAGTATTGGGATGGAACGGATATGAATGGCAAAGAACTGCCAATGGATTCTTACTATTATATGATCGATCTTGGCACAGGAGAGAAACCCTTATTTGGTTCTGTGACAATTATTCGATAGAAGAAAAGGAGAGTGATTATGAAACGAAGAACAATTATTATTATACTGATCTTATTTATACTTGCACCGGCTGCACTTAAGGCCCAACAAGTTCCTGTTTACAGCCAGTATATGATGAATAAATATTTACTTAACCCTGCTTTTGCCGGGAGTCAGGGATATACTGCCTATAATTTAACGGCACGTCAGGATATGCTCGGGTTTGACAATGCTAATGCCCCTATGACACAAGCATTTTCTGCTGAAACACGTGTATTACAGTCTAGTTTCCTGACAAAGGCAAGATTAATAAAAAGTGGTAGTAGAAGCAAAAGACCTAGTGGCCGCGTTGGTTTAGGCGGTTATTTGTTTAACGACCGCAATGGTGTGATTAACCGTACAGGGTTACAGGGAGCCTATGCATATCATATTCCCATGGGTGACGGACAGTTATCTTTAGGCGCTTCAGGTACCATTTATCAGTTTAAACTCAATAAAGACGAACTGAATTTGGCGGACGATTATGATAGACTTATTGATGGACGGGATAACACAATGTTTATACCGGACGCTAGTGCTGGTGTTTACTATCAATATGACAGATTTCAGGTAGGCTTTTCTTCTACAAACTTGTTTCAGTCGGTCTTAAAATTCGGCTCCGATGAATCTTATAGCAATTACCAACTAAGACGCCATTATTATCTAATGTCCAGCTATAAACATGACCTTGGCGAAGGTTATCAGATTGAGCCTTCCGTTTTATTGCGTTCAACCGAACGGATGAATCTTAAAGCAGACATTACAGTTAAGGCTTTTTACAAAAATGATTATTGGATGGGCCTGACATACCGCACAGGTAGCGCTGTTATTTCGATGGTAGGCGTAAAAGTCGGGAAAATGTATTTTGGATACGCTTATGATTATTCCTTCAATGAAATTCAACATATTACCTACGGCGCTCATGAAATTATGGTAGGAATCAAACTTGGCGATAACCAAAGAAGATACCGCTGGTTACGCAGATTCTAGGAATAGTTTTATTGTACCTCGTTGAGACGTTGCACTGCAACGTCTGTACAACATTTTGCGGATGAGAGTTTTATCAAAATTTTTCGCAAAATAAAGCAATAAAGCAATA
>JBNJGZ010000141.1:0-3047 GCA_051748065.1 Bacteroidota bacterium | reverse complement strand
CAATAAATCAATGTAACAATAGGAAGATAAATTTTTCCGAATCTTTCTATTATTGTTTATATTTGAACTTATATAACTAAAAAATCTATTGCCATGAAAAAATGGGGTTTATTGATTATTATTCTTGTTTTATTAGTAGGAGTGTTTTTTTTATTCAAACCGAAATTGGCAGACATGTCCTATGAAAAGGCTGACACATTGTACGATTCAGCAAAGTTTGAAGCTGCCGTTGAGAAATTTGACCGTGCTATCTGGTTAGATAAATCTCAGCCCACCTATTATATTGGCAGAGCCTTGGCTTATGATTCACTTCAGAATTATGATAAAGCCATTGCTGATTATACAAAAGCACTTTCCTTAAATGAGAAAGAAGCAACTACCTATTATTTCAGAGGATTAACCTACGAATCAATGGATGAAGACCAAAAAGCATTTGAGGATTTTTCTTCGGCCATAGAATATGATCCTGAAATGAAACAGGCCTATTTTAATCGTGCCCAAATTCAATACAACCGGGAAAAATATAATCGCGCTATTAAAGATCTAAGTCGCGTCGTGGAGATTGACAGTAGTTTGTCCGAGGCTTATTTTTTGCGTGGCGCTTCGTATAGGGAATTAGACAATAAGGAAAAAGCAGTAGAGGATTATTCGAAAGCACTTGAATTGGGTATGGATAACAAAGATATATATGAGCAGAGAGGCGAGGCATTATCAGAACTGGAAAATTACCGGCAGGCCATTAAAGATTATGGCAAATTGATAGAACTTTCAGGCGGAAGTGAAGAATTGTACTACCAACGAGGATATATGCGGTTTTTATTAGAAGATTATAAGGAGGCAATACCTGATTTTACAGAATGTTTGTCTTATGACGACCAAAATCGCGATGCACTCTATTACCGGGCACATTGCTATTCGGAGGTGGAAGATTACGAGAAAGCCGTGAAAGATTTTTCCAGGGTAACGAAACTTGATCCCGGGACACCCAAAGTTTGGCTGAATTTTGGGTTAGCACAAATGCATTCAGGTCAGTTTAGTAATGCTAAGTCCTCTTTGGAAGAAGCAATTAATTTGGATGAAAATTATGCAAAAGCCTATTTTTTAATGGGTTTGGTACATTCTAAAACGGAGAACCATTCTGAGGCAATTGCTAATTATTCTAAAGCTATTGATAATGACCAAGAATATGCAGAAGCATATAATTACCGGGGTATGGCCAAAGGAAAAAATGGCCAGCACCAGGAGGCAATTGAGGACTATTCGAAAGCCCTTTCGATTGACTCAACCTTTGCCATGGCATATTATAATCGTGGCATTTCAAAAGTCTCCCGGAATGACTTTGCCAGTGGTTGCCAGGATTTCTATAAAGCCCTTGATTATGGTTTTGATCAGGCGGAAAAAATGATAGAAACATACTGCGGAAATCATCCCAGAAAGGAATAATAAACCTGTGCCAGGTTATATGGTTAAGATTTTCTAACGATACTATAAAAAAACAAACTTATATGAACTTATATGTGGTTCAAAAAAAAGATATTCAAATGAAAAGAATTGTATTCGGAGTGTTAGCAGTTATTGTTTGTTTATCCCAGGCTTATTCTCAGTCAAAGGAGGATAGTGTGGATAACATAATGAGTTCCTATTACAGCCAGAATTCCCCAAGTGTTGGCGTTTTGATTGTAAAAGATGACAAAACCATGATCAAAAAAGCGTATGGTTTCGCTAACCTCGAAAAAACAGAAGAAGCCTCCCCACAAACAAATTATAATCTGGGAACCCTATCCGAGCAGTTTGTTGTTATGAGCGCCTTGATTTTGAAAGAACAGGAAAAACTGGATGTTAAGTCAGCAGTAACCGACCATATTACAGACCTGCCCGCTTATTGCGATAAGATAACCATACAAAATCTGATGAAGCATAATTCAGGTTTACCAAATCTGTCAAGAAACGATTTTCAAAAGAATATCAAAAGTAAAGATGATCTGCGGCAATTTTTAAAAGACCATGAGGAACTGAAGTATAAAACCGGGGAAAAATCAAACTGGAATGCCTTAAATTTTGCCTTGTTGGCTTCTGTGGTTAATAATACGATAGAAACTTCATTCCATAAATTTGTAAAGAAGAACATTTTCAAGCCCCTGGAGGCAGATGACTCAAAAGTTTACAGGAAAGGCTGGTTTTTCAGTGTTCCTGATAAATCCATTGGTTATCGTAGATTGGAGGATGAGCAATATGAAAAAACTACTCTTAATGTTGATGACTATATTCCGGGAACAAATGGCATTTATTCCAACTTAAATGATATGGAAAAATGGCTGGAAGCATGGAAGTCGGATATTTTGATTTCTAAGAAAACGCTGAGCCAGATTAAAAAGATCAATTTTGTCCGTGGCCAAAAGGAGTTTTTAGGGTACGGCTGGAAACAGGGATTTAATAATGGCAATAAATATTTCTATTCAGGCGGGCTTAGTTCCGGCAATTCGCATATTATCCTGCATTTTCCCACTGCCGGAATAGATGTTGTTATACTTTCCAATCAATCAAGTTTATTTAATCTGCGCAAAAATGCCTTTAAACTTTTGAATCTGTTTTCAGAAGAAAATTACGAAGTTAAGTGATTTTTATTGTTCCATTGTTTTATTGTTCAATTGTTTAATGAGGTACATCAGAAGTAAGCACCCTGCTGAATTGTAAGAAGTTATCGACAAAATTAAGCAAAGCGAAACCCTCCCTCTGGCGCAAGCGTCCGCTCAACTCAGGAACGCTCCTTCTCCGTAGTAAAACTAAGAAGGAGAAGCTTTGCTAAGTTGCTATTCCATCGCCCCGCTCAGCGGAATAACGTAACAGAAGCTCGGCGGAATTTTCAATTCCGCCGCCTGCCGGGAAATATATCGCAATCCAGTCAACAGCAACGTAATCACCCGCAACCCGCAACCCGCATCTCTCCCTCTGGCGCAGGTCTTTGTGCCCCACCGGACTTCTTTTTTGTAACAATAAAACAATGGAACAATGTGACAATAAAAACAAATCTATTCAACAAGGTCTAA
>JBNJGZ010000140.1:0-5396 GCA_051748065.1 Bacteroidota bacterium | reverse complement strand
TGTTCAATTGAACAAGAGTTGCAAGATCGATGTTATATTGATCAAAAGAAATGATGTATAACCCACAAAAAAAATAAATTTATGAAGTATTATATTGAAAAAGTAAAGCAAGCAGGATTTGATGAAACTATTGAAGAATTAAAAGATAAATTGCCTGAAGCCGGATTTGGTGTTTTAACCGAGATTGATTTCCAGGAAAAGTTTAAAGAGAAATTTGATGTGAATTTCAGAAGGTACAATGTGTTGGGCGCCTGCAATCCTTCCCTGGGATATAAGGCTATTCAGGCAGAGGATAAGATCGCAACGATGTTACCCTGCAATATTGTTGTTCAGGAAACAGAAGACGGAAACACCAGTGTGGCAGCAGTTGATCCGGTGGCTTCTATGCAAGCCGTGGATAATGAGGAAGTAATTAACATTGCCGGTGAAATAAAACGATTACTGGAAGGGGTGATTAACGATTTGTAATAAGCCTCATCTGTATCATTCATAAAATTAATATTCAGGTAAGAATATATTTTTATTTATTGTTTACAAGTGCATTAATTTCAGGCATCTGTTCCACCGAATAGGCGAAAAAGCCTCGAAATATACTGCCCTTTCCCCGCCTTGCATATAACCTATACTTAATGCATGAGAAACACAGCTTAGATTAATTTTTTTGGCTTTTATGTGCTGATAATTTGTTTTTTTATATATTTGCACCCCTAAAACAGTACTGCGGATGTGGCGGAATTGGTAGACGCGTCAGACTTAGGATCTGATGTCTTCGGACGTGTGGGTTCGAGTCCCTCCATCCGCACCTGATCCCGGGTTAACAGCCCGGGTTTTGTTTAATTTGATATTAAATAAATAGCCTTAATTTAGCATGTTTGAAAAGATAGAATAAACATGCCATTGTTGTAGCCCGGAAGTCCGGGACAAGTAGTACCATTAAAATCCATTGAGAGATATGAATATCACAAAAGAAGATACCGGCGAACTAACGGCAGTTCTTAAAGTAGAGATTACTGAAGAGGATTACAAAGAAGCGGTAGAGAAAAAACTCAAAGAATACAAAAAGAAAGCCCAAATGCCTGGTTTTCGCCCGGGTAAAGTGCCGATGGGAATGATCAAGAAAATGTATGGTAATGCTGTGATTGTTGATGAAGTCAATAATATGTTGTCTTCCGCTCTGAGCAATTATATCATGGAAAATAAATTGCAGACACTCGGAAACCCATTGCCTAGCGAAGACAAACAAGCTAAGTTTGACGTAGAGAATGACACGGAATTTGAATTTTATTTTGATATTGCTCTGCAACCGGAAATTAACGTTACGCTGGACGAAAACATTGAAGCCGATTATTACAACATAGATGTGGATGATAAAATGGTAGATAACTACCTGGAAGACATCCGCAAAAATTATGGACAACGCACATATCCGGAGACTGTTGAAGAAAATGATGTGGTTTACGCTGATTTCAAGCAACTGGATGGTGAAGGAAATGTTGTAGAGGAAGGTGTGGAAAATAATGCACCTTTTGCTGTTGATAAAATCGAATTAAAAACATATAAGAAAAAGGTATTAGGTTCCAGAGTTGGAGACTCTATCGACTGGAATCCTATGCGGACCTTCAAGAATGCCAAAGATGTAGCAACGATGCTTGGCGTTTCTGAAGAGGATGAAGAAAAACTCAAAGCAGATTATCGCGCGACCATTACAAGTATTACACGTGTTGAGCCTGCCGAACTGAATGAAGAATTGTTTAGCAAAGTTTATGAGGGAGACAATATCCAGACAGAAGAAGAATTGCGCGAACGCATCCGCAAAGACTCCATGGACTCTATGGTAAACGAAAGTGAAAGAATGTTCTTTAATGATGTTGTGGACAAGATTAAAGAAATGGCAGATATCAAATTGCCCGAAGACTTTATGAAGCGCTGGTTAAAAGAAAATAACCGCAATCTTGAAGAAAATGAGCGTCTTTCCGAAAAAGATATTGAAGAAAATTATGAGCAGTATGCCGAAGGCATGAAATGGCAATTGCTTCAAAATAAAATGATTGCCGATCATGAACTGGAAGTGAAAGAAGAGGAGGTAAAAGGCCGCATTAAGGAATTGCTGGCAATGCAAATGGGGATGCCGGATACTGACGAAATGAGCGATCAGATGAATCAGCTGGTGGAAACCGTCATGCAAAATAAAGAACAAACCAACAGGATTTATGACGAGTTATATCAGCGTAAACTTACAGACTTGTTCAAAGAAAAGATAACAATTAACGAAAAGAACATTTCTTACGATGAATTTGTTACATTAGCTCAGGAAAAAAATAAGAAAAATTAATTATGAGCAATATCAATAACAACGAATTTCGCAATTATGCCGTAAAACATAAAGGCATTAGCAGTCTGGCTTATGATCAATATTCATCAGCTGTCTCAGGGTATATAAATCCGACAATTATTGAAGAGCGGCAGATGAACGTAGCCCAGATGGATGTATTCTCCCGTTTGATGATGGACCGCATTATCTTTTTGGGAGTACCTATTGACGATACAGTAGCTAATATTATTCAGGCTCAGATGTTATTTCTTGAGTCTACGGATTCCAGCAAAGATATTCAGGTTTATTTGAATACTCCGGGAGGCTCTGTCTATGCAGGCTTAGGTATATATGATACCATGCAATATATTGCTCCGGACGTTGCCACGATCATCACAGGAATGGCAGCTTCTATGGGATCTGTGATCTCATGTGCCGGAACCGCAGGCAAAAGAACAGCATTGCCTCACTCCAGAGTGTTGATTCATCAGCCGATGGGCGGCGCGCAGGGACAAGCTTCAGATATCGAGATTACAGCCCGGGAGATCCTGAAGATGAAGCGTGAGCTTTATGAAATAATTTCCAAGCATTCCGGTCAGTCTTATGAAAAAATTGAAAAAGACTCTGACAGGGATTACTGGATGACTGCTGAAGAAGCCAAAGAATATGGCATGATTGATGAAGTCCTGAACAGGAGTAATAAGAAAAGTGACGAAAAATAATTAGTGGAATCATTAAACTTCCGCTTGTAATATTCAGAATTAATTTATGGCCAAAAAAAATAGTGAACATTGTTCATTTTGTGGCAGAGAGCGCAAAGATGTCAATATGCTGATTTCCGGCATAGAGGGGCAGATTTGTGATTATTGCGTGGATCAGGCATATGAGATTGTACAGGAAGAAGTGAGCAGTGATAGCAGCGATGACACGGGTTCATTAACGCTCAAAAGTCCTCATGAGATCAAAGGGTATCTTGATCAGTATGTTATCGGACAGGAGCAGGCGAAGCGTGTGTTATCCGTAGCTGTTTATAACCATTATAAGCGGGTTATCGAGCTCAGCAAGAAAAATAATAAGGAATCCGACTCGGATGTGGAAATTGAAAAATCCAATATTATTCTGGTAGGAGAAACAGGGACCGGTAAAACGTTGATGGCGCGTACTATTGCTAAGATGTTGGAGGTTCCCTTTTGTATAGCGGATGCTACGGTTCTTACCGAAGCCGGATATGTGGGTGAAGATGTGGAAAGTATTCTTTCCCGCTTATTGCAGGCAGCTAATTATGAGCCGGAAAAAGCGGAGAAGGGTATTGTTTTTATTGACGAGATCGATAAAATTGCCCGTAAAAGTGATAATCCATCGATTACACGTGATGTTTCCGGAGAAGGCGTGCAACAAGCACTGCTGAAATTGCTCGAAGGAACAACGGTTAATGTACCGCCCGAAGGCGGAAGAAAGCATCCGGAACAAAAGATGGTAAAAGTCAATACCGAAAATATCATGTTTATTGCCGGTGGCGCTTTCGACGGTATTGAAAGAAAAATTGCCGACCGCCTGCGTACCAATGTAATTGGATTTGCTAAAGCTGAAGACCAAAAAGAAGCAATTGATACAAAAAATCTGTTACAGTATGTAGCACCGCAAGACCTGAAAAGTTTTGGTCTGATACCGGAAATTGTCGGGCGTTTGCCGGTGGTTAGTTATATGAATCCATTGGATAAAGAAACGCTGAAGCAAATTCTGGTCGAGCCCAAAAATTCAGTCATCAAGCAATTTATTTATTTGTTTGAACTGGATAATATTAAACTTACTTTTGAAGAAGGAGTTTATGATTTTATTGCGGATAAAGCGATAGAATATGGATTGGGAGCTCGTGGATTGCGTTCTATGTTAGAAGCAATTCTCAATGATGCCATGTTTGACATGCCTTCCGAGAAAACTGATGAGCAACGCGAATTACGTGTGGATATTGACTACGTGCATAAACAACTGGAAAAAACCAATATTGCCAAACTGAAAGTGGCTTAAAGAAATTTTAAATTTTATAATTCAAAACGTCCGGAATGTAATAGTTCCGGACGTTTTTTTGTGTCATAATGCCTTTGGCAATTAACAGGAATAGATTACTGTTGGTTTTTTGATGGTGAAAAAATGCATCTAAAAAATGTTTATTCGGTCCCTAATAATTTTATTGATATTTTTTGTAATATTGGCATAATTTTCGACATATTAATCAGGAAAATAATTAATAAACATTAATTTTCGTTTTTAAAGGAGAAGTTACTGTTGAATGAGAAATTGGCTTAAAATATTTGTTTTCGTGGTTTTATTGGTCTCCTGGCTTGAGGGTTATTCTCAACGGGGACGTGAAAATCTTGTTGCTGCTCGTGTTGAAAACGGGGATACTACTGCTATAATCAATCTGGAAACCATAACTGTATTTCCTCCATTAGAATTTGAAAGCAAACGGGACAAAAGAAAGTTTTACCGGCTTGCGAGGCATGTAAAAAAAGTTTATCCTTATGCAAAACTTGCCGGAATGGAATTTCAAAAAGTAGAAGCTAAGTTGGATAGTGTCGATGGTTATCGGAAGCGTAGAGAAATTGCGAAAAAAGTGGAAGAAAAGATCAAGACACGCTATGAAGATGAGCTGAAGAAACTGAAATTTACACAGGGACGAATCTTAATCAAGTTAATTGACAGAGAGACCTCGCATACGTCCTATAAAATTTTGGAGGATATGCGCGGGCGTTTGATGGCCGGCTTTTGGCAAGGTTTAGGAAGATTATTCGGCTATAATCTTAAAAAAGGATACGATCCTGAAAACGATGAATTTGATCGGCGCATTGAGACTATTGTGCAGATGATTGAAGCCGGAGTTATCTAAGGCAGTTCATAAGGTAAAAACGTTTGATATGCTGATTATTTGCTGATGGCTTGTTTCAGATGTTTAAACTTTTCAAAATATTGATAATGTCATTATTATGATTTCTTGTTTTTATCTCTTTCTGTCATTTGCTTCGCGTCATTTATCCGTCTTCGACGGATGTCATTTTTAGTTTACCTTGTGAAACCTTTTTCTGTT
>JBNJGZ010000139.1:0-5421 GCA_051748065.1 Bacteroidota bacterium | reverse complement strand
AAAAAAGGGATGCCTTTTGCGGCATCCCTTTTTATTTCCTGAACAACTATTTAAAATCTGGTAATACGGTCATTTTATTGCAATTTCGTAGATATTTGTTCAAAAAGCTCCATTTTTAAAACTCTGCCTTATTTATCGAGAGCTTAAGAAATTACGAAAACCATGGCAAAAGCCCGGCATGCTATAATGTATTGCTTAGTAATACCGCATTCCTCTGCCGCCTCCGAAGAGATACGCAGCACTAAACTGAATTACAGCATTGCTTTGTTTGTTTTCCGGAGCTTCTCCGTCCATTTTGGGATTTAGATTTCCAAACCCCAAACTATAAGATATTTGTATCTGGATGTCATTCATCTTATACCCCAAACCAGCATTCGCCCCGAAATCCATGGGACTAACCGCAACCGCACCGGTGTCGGCATCTATAGCATCGTTTACATACTCAATGTCGCTTTCGTCTTCATTGTCGTTCAGGGTTTGTGTGTTTTTTCCTGAAATACCATAGGCAAAATACCCGCCGGCAAATACCTGCATGTGCCCGGGACCTGCTTCAAAGGAATAGACAAAATTTAAGGGAATCTCCAGATAGTTTATACTCATATCGCTTTCAACAGATAATGTATCCACCGGTGTTTCCATTTCATAGCTTTCCTTCCCTCCCTTCATGGAAAACAACAGGGAAGGCTGCAGTGCAAGATTATCCGTCAGGTTGATGTTGGCCAGGCCGCCGAAATGAGCTCCTACTTTCATCCCGGGACTTTCAACATCGCCTGTTATACTCGACACATTCAGACCCAGACGCGGGCCACCGGAAAAATCAATACTATTTCTGAACTGGGCGTTTAACCCGTTGAATGTAATCAGTAATGTAAGTATAACTAATAATCGCTTCATAATTTTTCATGTTTTTGGTTTATGACAAATAAAAAAATATTATAGCGGATATACAAAATGAAAGAAATATCCATGGTCCAAATTACTTAGTGTTTGTCCATAATGTCCAATTTCTGCGTTATGCTCGTATTTAAAGCAGTCATCCCGATGTTACAATCGGGACTCCTTGGTTTTAAATGCTTCGCAAGCCCCCGATAAATGCGGGGCAGGCCACGATAAAAAAAACGGGGTAAACTTTGAACTTGAACATTATGAACTAAACACTTACTTTATTGACAGACTCTACTTAGCCTTAATATTTTATAAAACGATTAAAAAAGTTGATAATTATGCTATCTTATTGATATTCTAACACCGTTGAAATGAATTCAAAGAATCGTCTAAGCTTAGGAATTTACAGAGTTGATAACTTTATTTATCAAATCGAGTCTTCCACCAAAATTTGAGCCTTTTTAAAATAGAATTTTCCTGAGGGTTATTTTGGGGTTTATAAAACCGGGCATCTTTCAGCGTGTCAGGCATAAATTGTTGTTCTACAAAATTTCCCGGGTAACTATGGGCATATTTGTATTCTTTTCCATAGTTCAGATTTTTCATAAGCTTTGTAGGAGCATTCCTCAGATGCAAAGGGACCGGCAAATCGCCTGTTTCCTTCACCTTCTGCTGGGCTTCGTTGATGGCCTGATAGGCTGAATTACTCTTGGGTGAACTCGCCAGGTAAATTGTAGCTTCAGATAAGATTATTCGTCCTTCAGGAAATCCAACAGCTTCCACAGCCTTAAAACAATTTTGAGCCATCAATAATGCGTTGGGATTAGCTAAACCAATATCTTCAGCAGCCAGAATCAAGAGGCGGCGGGCAATAAACTTCGGCTCTTCTCCCCCTTCTATCATTCTTGCAAGCCAATAAACCGCAGCATCCGGATCGCTACCACGTACTGATTTGATAAAAGCCGAAATAATATCATAATGCATTTCTCCGGTTTTATCATATCTTGCAAGATTCTCCTGTATCACCTGTTGTACAGCTTCATTGGTCAAAACGGACTTGCCACTTCCGCTTCTCAACATACTTTCCGCCAACTCAAAAGCATTCAATAGTTTACGGGCATCTCCACCGGAAATTTTCAGCAAAGCATCTGTCTCTTTAAGCGCGACATTCACAGCATACTTCTTTTTATAATGCTCCACTGCCAAATCAAGTATTTTTAATAAATCACTCTCTTCAAGAGGTTTGAGAACATAAACCTGTGCCCTCGACAGCAAAGGGCTAATGACTTCAAAAGAAGGGTTTTCAGTTGTTGCACCTATCAAAGTGACAATGCCTTCTTCTACTGCATTTAGTAAAGAATCCTGCTGGGATTTGCTAAACCTGTGGATTTCATCGATAAACAAAATAGCCCCTCCGCCTCCCTGTTTGGCTTTTGTAATAACTTCCCGTACATCTTTAACTCCACTGCTAACTGCACTAAGCGTGTAAAAAGGTCGAAAAAGTGTATTGGCTATTATCCGGGCTAATGTCGTTTTTCCCGTACCAGGAGGCCCCCACAATATCATGGAAGGAATTTGCCCTGTATCAATTGCTTTGCGTAAGGCAGATCCGGCCCCGGCTAAATGCTCCTGTCCGATGTATTCATCCAGCGTCTGTGGCCTTAATTGCTCTGCTAATGGTTTTCTTGACTGCATAGGATTCAATTGAACTGCTAAAATAATTCAATTTGATGATACACGAAGAGCATTTAAAATTCTTAATGCGTTAAGTCTCTTTCCAAAATTTTGGAAAGTAACTTTGGGTCGCCCCTTGATATGTTTAAATTTATTAGTTTACAGACAAACGCTGTTTATCCTTTTGCTTTGAAATAGACTTGCAAAACTTACCGCACTTTCAAAAAATATTTCCCTGAACATTAGTCAAACACGGCTATTTTCTTAGAAATTGCATGATTCCTGTTGACAAGTCGGAGAATATAATATCCCTGGTTGCAACCGGCAATATTCATTTGAAAAGAACCGGCATTTAATTCTTCAGCCGTAAGCAATCTTTGTTTTACTAACCGTCCGTCAATCTCGGTTAAGCTGACCTGCATGTTTTCTTCGGCTTTTCCATTCATAAATAAAACCAGATTGTTTGTTGTTTTCTGAATTTTGTCGATCGTAATGTCTTTTTCTGTATTATAATTTACAGCAATAGTTTTTAACACTTCTTTACTTCCATCATAATCGACTTGTGTCAACCGATAATAATTTTCTCCTTTTACAGGATTTTCATCAGTGTGCTGGTATTTTACTACTTCATTAGACATTCCGGAACCGGTAATATATGCAAGAGGAAACATTGCATTTTGGTCAATTTTTTCCAGTTTAAAATAATCATTGTTGACTTCAGAAGCTGTTTGCCACTTCAGTTTAATGTCACTGGCCTTTTGTCGGCCTTCAAAGCTGATCAACTGAACAGGTAATGAACCTTCTTCTGTATCCGTTTGGTTTTTGGGGTTTCCTGTTTCTTCAGTAGTTGTATATTTTGTATAAGTCCCTTCATTATTATATTCATAAACTCTTACCCAATATACCGTATTCGCATCCAAATTATAAACGGTTACTTGCTCACCATCCCCTTTGTAAACTACCTGCTCGCCGTCATGGTGATAATAATTATCCGCATCATATTCTTCTCCGTCAACAGGATCAGTAAATTTATCTGTATCGTTGATCTTTACAATTCGATGATCCCCATCACCATTTTCCCATGTTATTGTTAGAGACACAGACTTCTCTTTGCTATTAGAACTAAAGTTGATATTTTTAGCCTGCACTGCAGGAGGATTGGCTTTAATAACATTGTCAATATGAATTTTTTGGACATAAGGCACGAAATTATGACCAGATAGTGTGATAACAGCCTCTCCTTCTATACTATCAGTAAAAGTGAGTGTTCCACAGCCATTATTTAAATTTGTTTTAGCCAGCAGTTGACCATCAACTGTCAGTGTAGCAACAGCATTAGCAGCATTAGCACTATCAATTTGTATGGAAAATCCGGATATGGAATCCTGTACCTGAGCCACAATGTCATCAGGTTGTTCTGTAAAAATCCGCATAGCAGGATCGCCAAAATAGTGATATAATTCATGCGTATATTGTGACTGAGTGCCATATCCCGGCCAGGTTTCGGTCATACGGATCAAGCCCTGATTAACCACATCTCCCATGGTATAAATGTCATTATGTGCACTTAGCGAAGGATTAGAAACTCCGCCGGAACCAAAATCAGAAATCAACCCGGGATTAGACCAGATCGCATCTATCAACCCGGTAGCTAAACCATCATTGGGACCGCTATAAGAATAATAAGATGGGGCAACGACTCCAACAGCGCCTCCATTGCTATGACGTAAAAAGGTCTCAGCAAAAGATTCAGATTTCAGGAAATCTCCCGTATGGCAGTTTATGCTAAATACTACGGGCGTTTTATTTCCATTGGACAAATTCCTAACATGATATCGCAAAAACTGAGGATGTGCCCAGCCATAACTACCGGTATATCCATGATCGCGATGAAAAACGTAAAAGCGTCCGTCATTTATGCCGGAAGAAATATCACTACTATTTCCATCCCATTGAAAACCATTACTTTTCAATAAATCCGATGGTATTTGCTGACCATCAGAATAATATCCATCCTGATAATATTGCGGGCTTATTCCCTGATCTGCTTCATAAATACGGTCAATAGAATACCCTTTCGTATCCAGGTAACTATAAATTTCTTCCGATGTATGTGTAAATCGACGAGAAGTATATGTATTTCCTCCGGATTCATAACCCTGATAATAGGAACAATTTGAAGCTTTATTATAAAATCCGGGATCCGTAACAGGGTCTCTCTCGTAATTGACAATTTTCCGTACAACATTCATTGCCTCCGTACTATTACTTACAGCAATTCTGCCATGAGCCATATCCGGGACATAGTCACCGGAACCATCCATACAAGCATAATATAAATCCGTTCCAAAATTATCTCCATTCGGAGCCTGATGAATTTCGGCCGGAACATCTTCATGATCGCCAAGGATCACAAAATAATCAGGTTTCACAGTGCTTCCATTGTACCTACTGTGGATAGAATCTTTAACCATTGCTGCTGTCCAGGAGTTATTGCTTAATATATCTACCGAATAACCCAGCATGCTTTTCCATTTGGCCAGCGTATCTGCTGCCGGCTTATAATCCGTATCCGTGACGATTATATAATCTACCGGCTGACTGCCCTTAGTCTGAATTTCACTTGTTTTAGGAATTTGTTGGTCATTAATTGAAATATTGCGATACATATCAAGGTAATGGCTACTGTTTTCGTATTTTAGCTCTTCAAAAGTTTTGCCTGATTGATACGTAACTTTATATTTTACATTCCGATAGATTTTTAATGTTTTGCTTACAGGGTTAAATTGAATTGGAGCAACAGCTACCGAAACAATTTTATTTCCCCTCAACATAGTTTCAGAGTTCACATATACAGGAGAT
>JBNJGZ010000138.1:0-5498 GCA_051748065.1 Bacteroidota bacterium | reverse complement strand
CCAGAATTCTTTAGTTAGAAAGGAATGTAAACAATAACAGTCTTTTTCTTGTTTCATTTATATCTTGTAAATTGATAATTAAATGTCTAATTAAAATTTTCTGCTTATGAAACCCAATAATCTTGCAATGAAAATTATTCGTATTGTGCTGGGAGTTATTCTCCTGGTGTTTGGTCTCAATCATTTCTTTCAGTTTATGCCTATGCCACAGCCTCCGGAACCAGCAATGAATTTTATGGGAGCACTGACAGCTACCGGCTTTATGTGGTCTTTGGTCGGTATTGTGCAGGTTATCTCCGGTATTCTATTAATTACCGGCCGCTATGTAGCTTTAGGCCTTGTTTTATTTGCCCCTGTGGCACTCGTAATACTTTTACATCACTTATTCCTTGACCCGGCAGGCGGGCTGATAGGATATATCACATTTATTCTCGAGGTTATCCTGCTTTATGCATATCTGGAGGCTTACAAGCCGATGTTGAAGCAAAAGATTGAATAAAAAAATTAGCTTTGGGATACTGCCAGCAAAGGCTTCCGATCTTTCTTTCAGTTTGAAAGGATAAATAATTTCTTATTCTGTTTTTTCAGCCGAAAGTTTTCAGGCTTACTCAAACAATCAAACAAGGGTTCCGATCTTACTAGCAATTTGACAGAATAAATGGTTTCTTATTTTCCCTTTTCAGCCGAAAGTTTTAAGGCTCACTCAAAAGATCGGAACCCACCGAATCGGAAGTCGTAACCCTCGGCTCGGCGGAATTTGCAATTCCGCCGTTCTTACTTTCGTAATCCTTGCCAAAACAAATTGGTTCTGAACTTCACACCACCAACAACGTTATTTTTATTATATTTGAAGTACCTTGTTTTATCCTGAATTATTCACAGAAAAAGAATAATTCAGGTTCTAAGAAAGGCCAACAGAAAATGTTCTCTTTTTCTATAAACTAAAACAAAACTGTATGCGCAAATATTTTGACTTCCTTTTCTCTTCCTGGTTTATGGGTGTTTTATTCATATTCTTTTCTATATCAATGGCAGCGGCTACTTTTATTGAAAACGACTTCGGAACAGGCGCGGCTTATGAACTGGTTTATGATGCCGTATGGTTTGAAGCTCTTTTTGTATTGTTGATCTTAAATTTTATAGGACAGATATTCCGTTTCCGGTTATATCGAAAAAATAAGCTCACAATATTACTTTTTCACATAGCCTTTATTGTTATCATTATTGGTGCCGGTCTGACACGTTTCTCGGGAATAGAAGGGAATATTCACCTTCGTGAAGGAGAAACAAAGGATTGCTTTAAAACAAACGACAGGTATATTACGCTTCAAAAGACTGACAACGATGGGGATACACACAAAATAGATCAAGAGCCGTTCACAATTACTGAAATAACTTCTGACAATTACAAAAAGAACGTAAAATTAAATGAAAAGACATATCAGCTAAAATATATGGGTTATCTGTCCAATAGCCAAAAAATGATTGTGGATGATCCTGATGGAAATCCTATGTTTATGATTACTGCCTCAAATGAAAATGGTACCCGGGAAACATTTATTATGCTGCCGGGAGAAATCAAAACACTGGAAAAATTATCTGTTGGTTTTATGCAAGCTGATACGCATGATGTTCAATTTAACTATAAACGCGATACATTTTATATACAATCATCCGCAAAATTGATACGTAAAAACAGGACTGATTCTATTTCCGAAAAATTCGCTCCCGGGCAGGAAAGCATTCTCTCTCCTAAGTTTAGTTACGAGACAAAACAATGGAAATTTACAATTCAGAACATGACTGGTTCCGGAAAAATAAAAGCAGTGCGCAATCCTCACCAGAATAAAAAATTGCAGAAAGAAGTAATGGCCTTCGAGCTTTCACATGGTGACAAATCGCATGACCTTTACCTCTGGATGGATGAAAACGGGGTGAAACCTGCAACATATAAGTCTAAAGGAGAACAGTTAAAGCTGACATACGGCACCAGAAAGATAAAATTGCCATTCAAACTAAAGTTGAATGATTTTGTCATGGAACGTTATCCGGGCTCCCAAACTCCTTCTTCTTACAAAAGCAAAATTTCCTTGTCCGATCCCCAAAATAACTTCAATAAGACATACACTGTTTTTATGAATAACATTCTTAAATACAAGGGCTACAGATTCTACCAATCCTCGTTTGACAAAGACGAAAAAGGCAGTGTTTTATCTGTCAATTATGACCCCGCAGGAATGATCGTTACTTACATTGGATATGCCTTGTTAGTTCTTTTTATCATACTTTCACTTCTGAACAAAAAATCTCTTTTCAGGCAGATTAAGCCCTCTCATTGGAAACTGCCAATAAAAAAGACTATCCTTATTGCTTTGTTTCTCATATCCGGAACCGGTATCATCCAGGCCAACCAAAACGAATGGACGGTTGATAAAGAATTGGCGGATGATTTTGGAAAAATTCTTGTTCAGGATAACAATGGCAGGACAAAACCGCTATATACTTTAAGCAATGATATAATCAGAAAAGTTTATCGCAAAAATCAATATAAGAATCTGAATTCAATGCAGGTTTTTCTTGGGTTTTACTATGACTTCAGCTCATGGAAAAACACCCCGCTTATAAAAATTTCAAATAAGAAATTAAAAGAAATTATAGGGATAAACGATGACCATGCTGCAGTAGCTGATTTGGTAAATCTACAAACAAACGCCTACAAACTAAAAGACCATGTGAAAGAGATTTACGATAAGCCTGCTTCTGAGCGTAATAAATTTGACAAAGAAGTACTCAAAGTTGACGAGCGTTTGAACATTCTATCTATGATCATTAGCGGGGAAATGCTAAAGATCTTCCCCGGCGACAACAATTCTGATAAATGGGAAACCCCTAAACACGCATCAAATTACGCTTACAGCAAGGATGATTCGCTCTTCTTAAAAAATGTACTCAGTAATATATACAGTTCTGTTTCACGTGGTAACCCGGAACAAGCCAGAGAACACATTCACTCCATTCAACAATATCAACGCCAAAATGCATCTTACCAGCTTCCTTCAGAGACAAAAGTTAAAGCGGAATTACTTTATTACAAACTGAATGTTTTTGAAAAACTATTCCCTTTTTATGCCACGATAGGTCTATTGTTCATTATAGTACTTATGTTCAATATAGTTAACGGAAAAAACACTTATTCAATTATTATAAAGATTTTTACAATCCTTTTGGCTTTTGGATTTTTATTCCATACAGCCGGTCTTGTTCTCCGTTGGTACATTTCCGGACATGCTCCTATGAGTAACGGTTATGAATCTATGCTCTTTGTCTCGTGGGCGACCATTTTGGCAGGCTTTTTATTTTCCCGCCGTTCAAAACTTACTCTTGCCGCTACGTCAATCCTTGCTGCCTTGACTTTATTGGTAGCACATATGAGTTTCATGGACCCTGAAATTACCAACCTCGTTCCCGTACTGAAATCTTATTGGCTGACGCTCCATGTTTCAATTATCACAGCTAGCTATGGTTTTCTTGGAATGGGAGCTATTCTCGGGATTTTTGTCATGATACTCTATTCTGTACTCAACCAAAGCAATTATCAAAGAATCATTGACACCATCAAAAATTTGACTACAATCAATTATAAAACCCTGACGCTGGGTTTGTATCTTTTAACCATAGGAACATTCCTCGGGGCAATATGGGCAAATGAATCATGGGGTCGTTATTGGGGCTGGGATCCCAAAGAAACATGGTCGCTAATTAGCATTATTGTTTATAGTTTTGTCATTCACTCACGTAATATTCCGGGGCTTAAAACAATGTTTGCCTTCAATACATTTAGCCTTTTTGCTGTAGGGTCAATTCTGATGACCTATTTTGGAGTTAATCACTATCTTTCCGGGCTTCATTCCTATGCAGGTGGCGATCCTGTACCTGTGCCGGTATTTGTGTACCTCAGTGCAGGTTTATTAATCGGATTAGCCATTTTCGCATGGCAAAACAAACGAAGATATATAACTTACAAGTAGATAGTAGATGTTAGATGTTGGATGTTGGATTGATAGATGATTGATAGTGGATAAATCACCCTGCCAAAAGCTAAGGGCGAATGGCAAAAGGCAAAAAAAGCAGAAGTGATTGCAACATTCACAGGAAAGTAGAAATCATATTCCATCTTTCAATCTGATAAAGTAAGGAATAAGCGTCTTACAATTCAACCATATAACAACTGAACAATTGACCAATTCAACAATAAAACAATCTGTTTTTAATTAGATTTATTCTAAATTATTTAAAACCAATCTCTTAATATTGCTTATTTTGTTGATTCTCCTTATATTGAATAAATTAAGAAATTTACTATGAAAAAAAAGCTCCCGGTTTTAATTGTAATTATTATAATGTCTTTGACAATCAGTGGCTTTGTATTTACTAAGTTGCAGAAGAGTCATATTGGAATGTTCGAATACGAGGATTTCGAGAAGCCAGAAAGCTGTAAATCCTGCCATAACGACTTTTATCAGCAATGGAGCCAATCCATGATGTCTCATGCTTATGATCATCATTGGGATGAAATTGAATACTTCAAGCTGGCTGTACCGCACGCAGAAAAAGACCCCAATATGGAAGGAGTGCATGAAGGATGTATTGGATGCCATTCCCCAACATCCTACCTTGCCGGCGATGTCCCTCCCCCAAGGCCGGAAGAAGAATCCAGGGCCAATGAGTCTGTCTCTTGTGAATCATGCCACCTGATCAAAGGAATTGACGGGGATACAGCTTATAATCACAACTACATCGTAGAGCCCGGATTTACAAAATACAGCTCCCGTAAAGGAGAAAAAAGCTCCCCGGAACACGAGATTGTAGCAACAGATTTGCACAGCAGTGCAGAGTTTTGTGGTATATGCCATAATGAAAAAAGCCCTTACGGAGTTTGGGTGAAATCTACTCAACTCGAATGGGAAGAAGGCCCTTATTCCGACGAAGGCGTCAAATGCCAGGATTGCCACATGACTGAGACAAAGATGAAAACCGCAAGAATGGGTGCAGAATATCCTGATGCAAAGCTCCATCTTTTCCACGGTGCTCATGACCCGGGTAAACTAAACGGCGTTGTTGAACTTCGTATTCAACCGGACAGGCGTGAAGTAGTGCCCGGTAATGTTGCAATTTTTAATGTAGCGCTTTTTAACCAAAAAACCGGCCATAAATTCCCTACCGGTTCTGTGGAAGACAGAATAGTCTGGTTACATGTTGAAGCAGAAGATGAGGAGGGCAATGTATACCACCTTCCTGTTGACAAAAAAGGTTTTGAAGGCGAGAAATACACCATAGCAAGCGATGAAAAAGCCTACCAGGACATGGCTGTTCCCCTTGAAAAAGAAAACTTTGAGGGCGTAAAACGTGAAGATGTCCCCGAAGGAGACAGAATATACAGAATGCCATATTTTGACCCCCAGGGAAGAATGACAATTATGCAATGGAACACAGATTCA
>JBNJGZ010000137.1:0-5499 GCA_051748065.1 Bacteroidota bacterium | reverse complement strand
TTAATCATATGAAAAAATTTGAAAACAAAACTGTTGTAATCACAGGTGGATCCGGTGGCATTGGAGCTACCACAGCAAAACAAATGTTAGACGAAGGTGCGAAAGTACTTATTGTAGACATTGATAAAGATGCTTTGCAAAAAACCGCAGATGAGATTAAATCTGAAAACCTGCACGTTTTTCCAGCCGATGTCAGTGATGAAGAACAAGTAAAAGCTTATGCTGACAAAGCGAAAGAGCTATTTGGCCATGTAGATGTATTCTTCAACAATGCCGGTATCGAGGGCAAAGTGCAACCTTTGGATGAATACCCGATGGATTTATTCCATAAAGTAATCGACATTAATGTGAAAGGAGCTTATTATGGCATGCGCTATATCTGGCCTCTAATGAAAGAAAAAGGCGGCTCGATTATCATCACCTCATCTGTTGCCGGTATGGCAGGTACAGCAAATGTATTGCCTTATGTTACCAGTAAACATGCGCTCACTGGCATGATGCGTTCGGCTGCTTTGGAAGGTGCACCACACAAAATCAGAGTAAATACAATTAACCCCTCTCCCGTTGATAACCGCATGATGCGCTCATTGGAAGAAGGATTTGCTCCGGGTCAGGGAGATGCAGCTAAAGAAAACTTTGAGCAATCAATTCCATTGCAACGTTATGCTACCAACGAAGAAGTAGCTAATTTGACTATGTTCCTGGCTTCGGATGATAGCCAATTTATTACCGGAACAATTAACCCGATTGACGGCGGCATGACTGCTTAATACTAACTTTCCACTTAAAAAAAAGGCTTATTTTTTCGAATAAGCCTTTTTTTATTGGATATCAAAAACATAAAGCTAAAACATTCTAAAAATAAAAGTCCGGGCTATCAAATAACACAATATTATCAACATTTTTTAGTTTATTCTGTTCCGAACTAAAAAATATTTTTATACTTTTGCCGACCATATAACTTGTATTATTCATAAAATTGACACAGATGAACACGGAAGAACGCATAAAAAAACAAAAACAACTGATTGAGACAATGGGCCAGCATTATGAAAAAGAAGGAATGCAGCCCGTTGCCGGAAGAACCTTAGCGCTGCTAATGGTTATGGATAAAGAAGAATTTACTTTTGACGAGATCGTAGAGGAACTGCAAATCAGCAAGAGCTCAGCCAGCGTCGCGTTAAAGCTACTGCAAGTAAAAAATATAGTAGAATACAAAACCCATCCGGGTGATCGAAAACGGTACTTTCGGATTAAAAGACAAGAACCTTTCCTGCTTATCGATGATTTCAAACAGAAGCTCACCCGGGATAAACAAATTCTGGAAGAAATAATTGAACTTAAAGCTGATCCAAATTCTGAAAACAGCCAATTTATGAAGAATTTGATCAGCATTATAGATTTCTTTTTGAACCATTTCGAACAACTTAAAGAAGAATTTTTGAAAAAAGATTAATGTTTTTTTTGTTCTTTTGGTTCGTATAATTATAAACTATTCAAACAAACCGAAATAAATTCTCATCACATTATTAATAAAATGATTCAATAAAAAGATTATAGCAAGAGTAAAATTTTATAGAAACATGAAGACCGTAAAAAAATTAACAATCACTTTCATAAGTCTGTGGCTGTTTTTATCAGCCAGCAGTCAGGAAAAATTGCAGCTTACCATTTCGGAAGCCCAGGAGTATGCTGTAGAGCATAATAAAGAGCTGGAAAATGTCCGGCAGGATGTCAATATTGCAAAACAACAATACAAGGAAGCTCGTGGGCAGGGCTTACCACAAATAAACGGAACATTTGACTATAGCACAAATTTTAATTACGAAGCTGAATTGGAATTTGGCGGAGAACAAAGCACTGAACCCCCTGATATTGACTACTCTTTATTAGACCCGGGTGATTATGAAGTATTAAAGTTTCTTGAACAAATGAATTCCGGCGGAACATCGACTATTGTCATGACCGATCAATCCAATGCACAGGTGCAACTATCGCAGTTAATTTTCGGTGGACAGTATTGGGTTGGACTTCAAACAGCACAAATCGGTCAGGAATTAGCCAGGCAAAATGTCAATGTTACCAAATTAGACATCAAAGAAACTGTAGCCAATACCTATCAACTGATTTTGGTAACGGAAGAAATTGTTGATGTTTTAGAAAAGAATATTGAAAACTTAAAAGAGGTCAAAAAACATACAAATAATATGTATGCTGCAGGTCTGGCTGAACAAACTGATGTGGATCAAATCAGTGTAAGTATATCCCAACTCAAAAACAAGAAAAAATCCATGGAGCGGAATGTCAACCTGAGCTATAATATGTTACGTTTTCAAATGGGGTTGGACTCCCAAAAAGAAATTCAACTGACAAATTCAGTAGATGAAGTATTAAATGGATCAGAAAACCTTGAAATATTATCCGACAACTTTAAAGTCAACCAAAACCCCAATTACCAGATTGTTCAAACTCAGAAACAATTACAAGAAAAACAGGTTGATATGGAAAAATGGGCTTTTGCTCCCCGATTGACAGGTTTTTACAGCTACACAGAGAAGATTATGACCACCGGCTTTGATCTAAGTCCTAATCATGCTGCCGGGCTTAGCCTGAACGTACCTATCTTTTCAAGTGGTCTGCGTCAGGCAAAACTTGAACAGGCAAAAATTAAGCTGGACAAAGCCCGGCGCAGCAAAGAACTAGTGGAAGAACAACTGCAAATACAGAATAATCAGCTACGTTATGAACTGACAAATGCTTATGATAATTATAAAACGCAACAAAAAAATGTAAAAGTAGCCCGGCGCGTATTAGAAAATGTTCAAAATAAATACAAACAAGGGGTGGTTTCCAGCATTGAACTTACTCAAACCAATTCTAATTATCTGGAAGCAGAAAGTAATTTTTTGAATGCAACACTTGAATTGATGCAAACAAAACTAAAATTGGAAAAGCTTTATAATCAATTATAAATCAGTAAAATAACACAAATAATGAATAGAATTATAAAAATTGCAGGAGTAATCATTATAGCAGCAATAACTAATGCTTGTTCATCATTAGGTGATAAAACTGCTGAAAATAAAGAAGAAAGAGATATCCGGCCGGTAAAAGTTGAACAATTAACCAAAGACTCAGTAGACCGGGAAATATCTTATACAGCCAATCTGATTGCTTTCGAAGAATTATATTTTGCCCCTTCTCAGCCCGGTCGAATTAGTCAGATCAATGTGGAAGCCGGTGAGCGGGTGCAAAAAAATCAGGTGCTTGTTAAAATGGACCAAACACAACTTACCCAGGCACTTTTACAGGTACAGGAAGCAAGAAAGAATTTCAGACGGATGGACACATTACGTGAACTGAATAGTATTTCTGAGCAACAATATGACCAGGCAAAAACTCAACATGAAATTGCTCAGTCCAACCTGGAACATCTTAGGGAAAACACATCATTAAAAGCACCTTTTAATGGCATTGTAACAGAGAAATATTTCGAAGCCGGTGAAATCTATTCCGGTTCTCCCAACACACAAGTGGGTAAACCGGCTATCATAACATTAATGCAAATTTCTCCGCTAAAAGCTGTCGTTAATATATCAGAGAAGTATTTTCCTAATATCAAAGAAGGAATGAAAGCTCTTATTCAAACCGATATCTATCCCGGAAAAAGATTTAATGGTAAAATTTACAAAGTATATCCGACAATCAACCCGGAAACACGTGCTTTTAAAGTTGAAATAAAAGTTGATAACCCCAAGGAAATATTACGCCCGGGAATGTTTGCACGTGTTCATATTAATCTTACGGACGATGTTGCTCTGTTAGCCCCGGCAATCGCTATTGTAAAACAAGAAGGGACGAATAACCGGCATGTCTTTATCCACAAAGACGGAAAAGCACACAAAATACCGGTCAAAATCGGAAAACGCTATAATGACAAAATTGAAATCGTCTCTGATAAGATTCAACGGGGTGATGAACTTATTGTTTCCGGTCAGGCAAACCTGATTGACGGTGATAATGTAAACATTCACAATCAATAGTCCAAAAAGAGAAAGAAGATTTATAAAAATTCATAAAACATAATAAATTATGAGTATATATGGGAGTGCTGTAAAGAAGCCTATTACCACGATCATGGTTTTTATTGCAGTAGTTGTTTTTGGCTTGTATTCTATAGTCCGCTTGCCGGTAGACCTGTATCCTGAGATTGAATTCCCTGCTATTACCGTCTTTACAACATATCCGGGAGCAAGTGCTCACGACATTGAAACAAATATATCAGAGCCTATCGAAGATGCATTAAATACTGTCGATGATCTCAAAGAAATCCAATCGATATCCAGAGACAACCTGTCTATCGTGACATTGGAATTTGAATACGAATCTGATTTGAATGAAGCAGCTAATAATATTCGGGATGGTTTATCCACGGTTAAAGATGTCCTTCCCGACGAAGCTGAAGAACCTACAATTTTTAAGTTCAACTCCAGCATGATGCCTATTCAGATGTTTGCTATTACGGCTGATGAAAATTACGAAGGTCTGGAAAAAATCCTGGATGAAAAGCTTATCAATCCATTAAATCGCGTAGATGGAATTGGCTCCATAAATGTAATCGGAGCCCCGACAAGGGAAATAGCTATTGAGGTAGACCCGCGTCGCCTCGAAGCCTATGATATGACCATTGAACAAATTGGCAATGTTCTGGCAGCAGAAAACATGAACCTGCCTACCGGTAATGTTGAGATGGGAAAATTAAATTATCCGCTTCGCGTAGAAGGTGAATTTAGCAGTAGCAAGCAGGTTTCCGACATTGTGGTGGGAAATAAGAACGGACAGGCTATTTACCTGAAAGATGTGGCATCCGTTAGAGACTCTTTGCGGGAGACAACAATGTATGAAAAGATCAACCGCCAAAATGGCGTCCGCATGATGGTTATGAAACAGTCCGGTGCCAACACGGTTGGAGTTGCTAAGGAACTGAACAAACGCATGGACGAACTCAAAAAGAACCTGCCTCCTGATGTTGAAATCCAAACAATTTTTGACTCAAGCAGTTTCATCAAGGATTCCATCAACAACCTATCGCAAACACTGATTTTTGCCCTCATATTTGTTGTTCTGGTCGTTCTGTTTTTCCTCGGCCGCTGGCGGGCAACATTTATAGTGGTATTAACAATCCCTATCGCCCTTATTGTTTCTTTTATCTACTTGCGTATTTCGGGTAATTCCATAAATATTATTTCCCTTTCCGCTTTATCCATTGCCATTGGTATGGTAGTAGATGATGCTATTGTTATCCTGGAAAATATCAGCAAACATATTGAAAAAGGCAGCAGCCCGAGAGAAGCAGCCATCTACGCTACTAATGAGGTATGGCTTGCTGTTGTGGTTACAACTTTAACTGTAGTTGCCGTATTCTTTCCCATGACAATGATTTCAGGCATGACGGGGATCATGTTCAGGCAATTAGGCTGGATTGTAACAATAACAGTT
>JBNJGZ010000136.1:0-5523 GCA_051748065.1 Bacteroidota bacterium | reverse complement strand
TTTAAAATCAGGATTCATAAACCCTCCATAAGGCGCAATATTCAACTTTTTAAAACGCATTAAGGCCTCTTTATGTATTTCAGGATCAACTTTAACGGCATATTTTTCAATCAGATTTTTTCCGGCTTCATAATCGCCTTCTGATTTTATACGTTGAATTTCAGCTAACAGTTCTCCAAAAATTTCTTGCAGTTTTTTGTGGTCATTAACAACGAAGTAAGTTTTTCCATTATCCACAATCTGCTCAATAACATTTGCCTGTTGTCCCTTTTCAAACGCCCATTTTGCAATGAGCTGCCGGTTCCGCATGTGTGCCTGTTCAATATTCTTTCCCGGTTCAATACGCGTAAGTTGTGTCATTAAACCATTTCGGATATAACTGTTGTAAGCTGCTTTGGCAGCATCTAAATTGGGCAATAATCCCAGCTCCGGCATTTTATCATCCATCATAAAATAGAGAGCAAACAAATCGGCACGGGCTTCTTCCAGTGGAGATGCATAATTTTCCAGTGCATCTGACGATGTACCTTCTAATAATTGTCCGGAGCCATGCCCTAAGCATTCATGCAGATCCGTATGCAAATTGCCGGCTAATGTGCCGTATTGCCGGGATAACCGGCGGTCTTCTTCGTGATACACAAACTCCTCCAGCATCCCGTTCCCTTTAGACACCTGATCATAAGCATAGGTGATATTTTCCATTGTCACCGATTTAGAGCCGTATTCTTTACGTATCCAATCTGCATTCGGTAAGTTAATACCAATGGGCGAAGAAGGGTAACAATCTCCTCCAAGTTGGGCAACTGTAATTACTTTTGCAGAAACTCCGGTTACCTTGTCTTTTTTAAAGCGCTGATCTACGGGAGAATGATCTTCAAACCACTGGGCATTCCCGGCAATAATTTCCGTTCGTTTGGTAGCCTCCACGTTTTTAAAGTTTACCACAGATTCCCAGGTTCCTTTCAGGCCCATCGGATCGGAATAGGTTTCTATAAAGCCATTGATAAAATCCACATGCGATTGCAGATCGTTGACCCATAAAATATTATACTCATCCCATGTTTTCAGGTCTCCGGTTTTATAAAAGGCAATAAGTTTTTCTATAAGATTTTTCTGGTTCTGATTATCTGCCACGCCGGCAGCTTTTTCCAACCACTTTACAATTTCTTTGATAGCCGGGCCATAAAGACCGTCAATTTTATAAACCCACTCCTGCAGAGTTCCGTTTTCTTTTACCAGCTTGGAGTTTAAGCCGTGAGAAACCGGAGTTTCATCATTTCCATGTTGTAGAGACTTGTTGTATTGCTCAACTTCTTCTTTAGTTACATTTTCATAAAAGTTAACTGCCGAAGCTTTGACAATATCCGATTCAGAGTCCTGAGATGTACCTTTGGGATAATAATCTTTGTCAAATATTAATTTTGTCAGCGTATTGCTGAACTCATCCAAATCTGCATTTTTGGGCAAGGGAAATCCAGCTTTGTCAGAATTTTTAATTAATTCTTTAAAATATTCTTCGGACACTTCCGGAAAAAACTTATCACTCGAATAATGATGATGAAAGCCGTTGGAAAACCAAAACCGTTTCACATACACCATAAATTTGTTAAAATCATCACTTTGGCGATCGCCCTGATAGGTTTCCACGATATTATCTAATGATTTCCGGATATCCAGATTATGTTTCATGTTCTGGTCGAAGATGATATCCCTTCCACAGCGGGCAGCCTGGCTAAGATAATAAACCAGTTTTTTCTGATTCAGACTCAAATCTTCAAAGCCGGGAACCTGATATCGCATGATTTTGATATCTCCAAATTGATCTACTTTAAAAGCAAAATCATTTTTTACCGAACCATTTTCTTTTGCTTCCTGATCAGAGGAAGTATACAGTTTGTTACTCATAAAAATTAGCTAATTCTGTTTGTAAAAATATACGTTACCCGGGATGACAATTAACTCTACTTGTTGTTCACATCTGTTATCCTGTTGGTAGTGGGATTAAAAACAGGAACTACTTTGGATTGATCGGGCGTATGGCAATATTCAATCACATCATCAAGTCCGAGTTTTGCCAGCCGTTTTTTCTGAGCAGCTTTCAGGATATAAGGATAAAGGTCAGACTTCGCTTTTTCCCAAAGGTCTAAGGCTGCATTAGCACTATCGCAATTGGTTTCAAATCCGTCTTTTAGCAATAGCTCTACAATAGCTCCGGCATGCACTGCATCTTCGAGGCTAAAACGCGTTTTCCAGCCGGCACAAAGTACAATCACCTTGCGGTTTTGTTTTTTCAGGTAATCACAGGTTGCCGTAAGATTCAGAAAAGACCCGATCACTGCCTGATAAGCTTCTCCGGCCATTTGGATGGCGTTTGTCCCGTTTGTAGTGCTATAAGCTATTGTCTTTCCTGAAAGCCACTCTTCCATAAAATAATAAGGAGAGTTGCCAAAATCAGCAAAATCTAACACATGGCCGTCGCGTTCAGCCGCCACAATATAGCCCTGCTCTTTATACCATTTGGCTTTTTCTAAATCAGGCACAGGAATAATATCCTTAACGCCATAAGCCAGAGCAGTGCAAATCGCCGACGATGCCCGAAGAATGTCCGTTACGACTACAATAGCTTCGGGATCAAAAAAGCGGTCAAAAACAACCGGTGAAAAGCAAACTTCCACCGGCTTTTTTCCTTGATTTTCCATTTGAATGAGAGCTGTTATTCTTTGTAAAACGGAATTTTTACAATTTTGGCTTTGGTCAGTTTTTTCCGGATGCGAATATAAATTTCCGTTTCTTTCTTTGCATATTCTTTTTTCACATAGCCCAGACCAATAGCTTTATTAAGATAAGGCGCCTTTGTTCCGGAAGTAACCTCCCCTATTACGTTTCCTTCTTCATCGCAAATTTCGTAATGCTGACGTGGAATTCCCCTGTCAATCATCTCAAAACCTTTCAGTTTCCGGCTAACACCTTCTTCTTTTTCTTTTTCCAGTTGTTCGCGGTTGATAAAATCATTTCCTTCCGTAAATTTGGTAATCCAGCCTAAAGAAGCTTCAATGGGCGAAGTTTC
The DNA here is from genome assembly GCA_051748065.1 of Bacteroidota bacterium. Classification (GTDB taxonomy): domain Bacteria; phylum Bacteroidota; class Bacteroidia; order Bacteroidales; family PWNQ01; genus PWNQ01. The sequence goes on along the minus strand of JBNJGZ010000136.1, from coordinate 2,456 downwards.
ATCAGTAAGATCGTTACCATAAAGAAATAATCCGGCCTCCAGGCGAAGCGTATCGCGGGCAGCCAGGCCTATGGGTTTAATGTCAAACTCTTTGCCTGCATCAAAAATGAGATCCCAGATCTGTTCTCCGTATTCATTGGGAAAATATAATTCATATCCCTTTGAACCGGTATATCCTGTTTGCGAAAGGATAACCTCATCACAAGGGCCAACTTTTGTCACTGTTGAGCGGAAAAATCCAAGTTCAGCAATATCAAAATCCACAAGCTTATCAATAACTTTTATTGAATCCGGGCCCTGAACAGCTAACTGAGCAAGATTATCAGAATCATTGATTAATTCCACACCTTCAGTATTATTTTTACTGACCCAATCCCAGTCTTTGTCGATATTCGCTGCATTAGGCACCATCATCCATTTATCTTCTGAAAACCGATAAATCAGCGTATCATCGACAATCCCTCCTTTTTCATTGGGCATGCACGTATATTGCACCTGTCCATCGTCGAGTTTATTCACATCATTAACGGTTATTTTCTGCATCAGATCTTTGGCCTTGGGACCTTTGAACCAAAATTCACCCATGTGTGAAACATCAAAGACACCAACTTTTTCTCGTACGGTCATATGTTCAGCAGTAACACCTTCAAATTGTACCGGCATTTCAAAACCTGCAAAAGGAACCATTTTTCCGCCGTAAGCTCTGTGCTTCGCATTAAATGCTGTTTTTTTCATTTTTTGTTTTTTTATCATTTGTGCAAACCGGCCATTATCGAATTGCTCTGTGCAATAACATCTTATAGATGGTCAGTTTATAAATAGATTTCTGACTACCATAATTTTTGTTATGGTTTTCCGCACAAAATTAAAAAAAACTATCCATTCAGCAACCCCCCTCTTTGGTAGATATCATGCTGAACATCATAAAATGGATCAATAGCAGCTGTCTTGTTATTTTTCAGGTTGGTAATCTTTCCATTAATAAAATCAACACGCACCTTATCTCCATTTTGATAATCAATTTCCTGAAGAGCTTTAGGGTCATAAGTAAGTACCGGCATTGCAGCGTTAATAGCATTTCTTTCATAAATAGCTCCATAAGATTGAGCTAAAATGCAAGTTATCCCCAGGGATTTAAAGCAGTCCACTGCTTGTTGGCGGGAACTACCGGCACCAAAATTCTTACCCGTAATAATAATATCGCCGGGTTGGGCTTTTTCGGAAAAATCTTCCCATCCTTCCAGATTATCAAATGTATATTGTCCCATTTCTTGCATATCGGTGATATGCAGATAACGATTATGGAAAATCATGTCTGTATCAATATCATCTTTATCAACGAACCAACTTCTGCCTTCCACTACCGTAGGCTTTTTCTTTTCTTGCGTTTTAGATTTTCCGGCGGTATCTTTTCCGGTGTCTATCGGTTCACTATCAAAAACCATGGGTTCCTCCGGGATTTGATCCGGAGTAGTGATATAACCGGCAACAGCGCTTGCGGTCACTACAGCCGGTGAAGCCAGATACACTTCTCCTTTGCCTTGCTTTCCGGCAAAATTGCGATTTCCTGTAGATATGGTTACTTCTCCGGGGCCATTTTGTCCGACCTGGCCGGCTGCGCAACCTGCACAACCTGCATTAGAAACCAGTACTCCTGCCTCTTTAAACGTAGCAATCAAACCTTCTTCCATAGCTTGTTGCCAGATAGCATCTGTGGAAGGAACAATTTTCAGAACCACACCCGGGGCCACTTTGCGATTTTCTAAAATAGCGGCAGCTACGCGTAAATCTTCCATCCTGCCATTTGTGCAGGAACCAATAAATGCGGAGTCAATTTTTGTTTTTTCAAGGTTTTTTAAAGCCACGTCATCATGCGGATGTCCCGGTCTGGCAACCATGGGTTCAAACTCTTCAATGTTGATCTGATATTCCTCTCTGTATTGCGCATCATCATCAGCCTGGATCATCTGATATTCATTACCGGAACGTTGTTTTAGTGTTTCCAGAATATGATTGTTGGGTGTAAATAACAAACTGATGGCTCCCATTTCGGTACCCATGGAAGCAATTGTAATACGCTCATCCAGGGAAAGCTTTTCAATTGATTCACCGGTAAATTCCACAGCTGTTCCCAACAATGTGCTTGCACCAAAACGGGAAAGCAGATTTAAAACAATATCCTTTGCAGTAACATTTGCCGGACGTTTTCCCTGAAAATTGAGTTTTACCGAGGGAGGCACTTTGTACCAGATAGAACCATAAGCCCAGACAGCGGCCATATCTTTATCGCCAAGTCCCTGGCCAAAAGCTCCGATAGCTCCCATGATATTGGAATGTGAGTCCGTGGAAACAAAAGTACTCCCCGGCCAAACCAGTCCGTCATCTATAGCCTGATGTGTCCCTATCCCCTTGTTGATATCAAAGATTTTTATATTATTCCGCCGTGCAAAAAGCCG
>JBNJGZ010000135.1:0-5601 GCA_051748065.1 Bacteroidota bacterium | reverse complement strand
ACACGCATTTTTTTAGCTGCTATTTATTTAATTGGCATTATCGGGATTAGTATTCCTGCATTATCACCTCTTTATGTGCAGATAACACCGATTACTCTATTAATCAGTGCATTGTTGTTGCTGGCATTCCATGAACCATGGAATAAAAAATCTGTTGTTGCCGTATTACTTATTGCGGCAATTGGCTTTTTCATAGAGGTTTTGGGTGTATCAACAGGCAAAGTTTTTGGAGCCTATTCCTACTCAGATATATTAGGGCCTGAAGTTTTCAATGTTCCTTTGATTATCGCTGTAAATTGGTTGATTTTGGTTTATGGAGCTTATTACATTGCTTCTTATTTCTTTAAGCATTCACTCCTTCGACTTGCAGTTGGGGGACTCCTTTTGGTTGTCTTTGACTTGATCATGGAGCCTGTTGCAATTGAATTGAATATGTGGACATGGGAAGCCGGAGCACCCCCGCTTCAGAATTATATCGTATGGTTTATTGCTGGTTTGGCGATGATGAGCCTGTTCCCACTATTTAGAATAAAGCTGAAAAATCCGGTCGCAGCGGCACTGTTTATCTATTTATTGCTGTTTTTTGTGATATTGAATTTCATAATTTAAAATTAACGGAGAAAATGAGTTTATGGGGTTGTTAATAGCCATTTTAATCATACTAAGCTGGATCGGACATTTGGTTTATTCCCTTGTCTATATCTCTCCGGATTTTGCATCGCCATGGATGTATTTTCATGTTTTGTTGCAGGGATATTTGTTTACAGGCCTTTTCATTACCGGGCACGATGCAATGCATGGTACTGTTACAGAGAACAGGACAATAAATCAAGTTGTAGGATGGCTTGCAACGTTTCTTTTTGCAGGTTTGTTGTATAATAAGCTTACGAAGAATCACGGCCTTCATCATCAATACCCCGCGCGCGAAAAAGACCCTGATTTCTATACAAAGTCACAGAACTTTTTTAAATGGTTTGCGGTTTTTATGTACCGCTATGTAACAATATGGCAAATTCTTATAATGGCTGCAATTTATAATCTTCTCTTAATATGGTTTGATGATCCGAATTTATTGATTTTCTGGATTACACCGGCATTGCTGGGGACACTTCAGATGTTTTATTTCGGCGTTTTTGCCCCTCATAAACAGCCCCACAGGGAATATATGAAACCATATAATGCCCGAACGCAGAAAAAGAACCACATCAAAGCGATGCTGAGCTGTTATTTTTTCGGGTATCATTACGAACACCATGACTCGCCAAGGGTTCCCTGGTGGAAACTGCATCAGAAAAAAGCATGATATGATCAAAGCACGGCATAATCCTTTTTTTGTAGAGTTTTTCCGGTTCTATAGCAAATTTATGCTTCATCAACATTTCCGGAAGGTGATTATAAAAGGAGGGTATACTGAACGAAATTTACCTCTTTTGATGGTTGCAAACCATTTTAGCTGGTGGGATGGGTTTATAGCCAATTATTTGAATAACACCATGTTTAAACGCAAGTTTCATGTCATGATGCTGGAAGAACAGCTAAAACAGCGAATGTTCTTAAATAAAGCAGGGGTTTTCTCAATCAAAAAGAAAACAAGAGATGTTGTAGATTCCCTTAATTATACAAAGGAATTATTAACCAATCCGCAGAACATGGTTGTTATCTATCCTCAGGGAGAGATTGAATCCTTATATCATTATCCTCTTCAGTTTGAAAAGGGCATTTCTTCAGTTATGGGGAAGATGCAGCCTGAAAATATTCAGGTAGTATTTTTAGCTACATTGGTGGATTATTTTTCACACAGAAAACCTACGCTGACATTGGCATTAGCCGATTATAACGCAGAGCAGTTTGCTTCAATAAAAAATATGGAAGATGCATACAATCAGCATCTGAAAAATATGATCGAGCAACAAAAACCGGACATGCAATGACAGGAATACTCTTTGGTTGGTTTATATTTGTATTTGCAGCGATAAGAATGATTGTCAGCTTTGTGAACATGTTGAGCAATTTGTATCTGCCCGAAGAAGGCGATGCTTCCGGCAGTCTGGTTTCTGTATTGATACCGGCCCGAAATGAAGCGCATAACCTCCCGAACTTGTTGCATGCATTAATGAAGCAAGATCATTCTGAAATTGAGATACTGGTTTATGATGATCATTCGGAAGATAATACAGCAGAGGTGGTTCGACAATTTGCAAAAGAGGATAACCGTATTAAGTTTTTATCCGGTGAACCATTGCCTCGTGGTTGGTTTGGGAAAAATCATGCATGTAACCAGTTAGCTTCCAATGCTACAGGTGAATATTTATTATTTCTGGATGCAGATGTGGATGTTTCTCATGATTTGGTACGAAAATCTGTGGCTTTCAGCAGGCAGAATAATCTTTCATTGTTGTCCATTTTTCCTCAGCAAAAGGTAATTACAGGAGGAGAGAGGTTGACCGTGCCATTGATGAACTGGATTCTGTTGACACTTTTGCCAATGGTGCTGGTGAGAAAAAGCCGTAATTCTTCTCTTGCAGCAGCAAACGGCCAGTTTATGTTGTTTGAAGCTAATTGCTATAAAAGTAATTGGTGGCACGAACAAGTTAAAAACAGCCTTGTTGAGGATATTGAGATTATTCGAATGATGAAAAAGGAAAACTGCAAGGTAGCTACTTTGTTAGGAAATAAAGATGTTTCCTGCAGAATGTATAGTTCATTTAAGGAAGGCTTGAATGGTTTTGCAAAAAATGTGATTGAGTTTTTTGGGGGAAGTTCACTGTTAGCGGCGTTGTTTACAGTTCTTATTGCAACAGGCGTGTTTATTATTCCGTTTGCGCTGGGAATAGAAATATTTTTTATCTATCTGGTTGTGGTTATCCTGACAAAAGTTTTTGTGTCCATTACCAGCCGGCAATCAGTAATAAACAATCTGCTGTTTCATATTCCCCAGATGGTTACGTTTTTGATTATGGTTTTCAAAGGCATTCAAGTCAAACAAACCGGGAAATATTATTGGAAAGGAAGAAAAATTAAAAATTGAGTGAAACTTATATGTGGTTCAAAAAAATTAAAACTTTACCTGTTTTGTTACTGATGTTTTTCATTCTAATGCCGTTCTTTTCTATATCGCAGGACTATAACGGTAAGAAGGAAATGGATTGTAAATTTCACAATGCTTATGTTACAGGGGAAATGGAACCCTGGCCTGACTATATTGACGAGTTGGAAAATACTTATTCGGATAATCCTTCGGATGAACTCCTTTATGATATTGTAGAAGCCTATTACGGTTATGTTGCCTACACTATTGGTTTAGATGAATACGAGGAATCCCGGGAATACATGAAATTAGCCGAACCTTATCTGGATAAACTGGAGAAAAAGCAAAAATATAAATCAGCAGCTTTGGCCTTTAAAGGGGCTTTTATTGCTTTTGAAATAGGCATGAATAAAGCAAAAGCTGTTTTTTTGGGACCTAAGAGCATGCGCAATATAAACAAGGCGCTTGAGCTTGATCCCAAAAACAGCAATGCACTTATAGAACGGGGAAACGCGGAGTTTCACATGCCAAGAATGTTTGGAGGAAGTTATAAGAAAGCTGCTGAATATTTTAATAGAGCTGTGAATTCTTTGGAAAAATCAGATACAAATATTTCCTGCAACTGGATATATATGAACGCTTTAGCATGGCTTGCACAAAGCTACGACAAATCAGGAAAAATTGACAAAGCTGAAAATACATATCAAAAGATACTGGAAAAGGAACCGGAATTTGATTGGGTCAGGAATGAGCTTTATCCTGAGTTCAGGAAATCGCACAAGTAGAATGCAGCCTGCCTGCAGGCAGGCAGAATGTAGAATACAGAATAAAGAATACAGTGATCTGTGTTCTTTCCTAAAAAATGTCTACATAACTCTATAGATTCTATTATAACAAGACAAACCCGTAAAACGTTACAGTTAGGGTTTCAAATTATAGGTATTATCCGTGGTGGCAAAGGGAGTGGGTAAAACAAAATTTTCCCGGGACTTTATTAAGTTTATGGAAAATTTATCTTTGAATTAGAAAAGAAATTTATATTTTTGTAGCCCAATTCAGATTTATGCCCAGGTGGCGGAATTGGTAGACGCGCATGGTTGAGGGCCATGTTCTCGTTTAGGGAGTGCGGGTTCAAGTCCCGCCCTGGGCACACAAAAATCATAAACCTGCCATTCGGCGGGTTTTTTTATTTCCCCGATTTTATTCAGGCAGTTTCATTTGAATATCGTTTTATTGTTCTATTGTTAAATTGTTAAATTGTTTTATTGTAGTTAATATTTTAGTAAATTTTGACATTTTAAAATTTTAAAAGCATGGAACCCTCCTGCCTGCCAGAACATTCTGCCTGCCTGCCTGCCGGCAGGTAGGTATTCTGCTTACTGTCACTGCAAACTAAATTTTCCCTCGTCTTCGAAAAATGTTATATTTATGAAAAAAAGGAGCAAATCATGAAGTATAAAACGGTCATATTTTGTTTTTTCCTGTTTTGTTTTTTTAGCAGTGTTAGTCACGCCCAAACACAGCAGCGGCTTAGAAATTACGGAATATCCCCCGGCGTTATGTCGCCGGGAGCCTTAAATGCCATAACTGATGTCCCGGGAGTTAAAGTTGGGCATTTTACTTTGTATGAGGGCGATTCTGTCAGGACAGGTGTCACAGCTGTCTTACCTCACAGTGAAGGTGTTTTTCAGAATAAAGTTCCTGCTGCTATTCATGTTGGCAATGGATTTGGAAAGTTGGCTGGTGTTACCCAGGTAAAAGAACTGGGTAACATTGAAACTCCGATTGTATTGACCAACACGTTAGCTGTTCCGACAGCCAGTCAGGCTTTAATGGAATATACCCTGAAACAGCCGGATAACGAGCAAGTCAGATCTGTTAATCCGGTAGTCGGAGAGACCAACGACGGGTGGTTGAATGATATCCGCGGAATGCATATTCGCAAGGAACATGTTTTTGAAGCAATTGAAAATGCCGAGGGCGATAGAGTAGAGGAGGGGAACACCGGCGCCGGCACCGGAACGACCTGTTTTGGCTTTAAGGGTGGCATTGGAACTTCTTCTCGGGTGCTTCCTGAAAGCGAAGGCGGTTACAAAGTAGGTGTACTTGTACAGTCAAATTTTGGTGGTGTGCTGCAGATTGATGGTGTTCCTGTTGGAGTGGAACTGGACCAGTATTATTTAAACGATAAGGTAAATAACCAGCCGGAAGGCTCGTGTATGATTGTCGTCGCTACCGATGCACCTTTGTTATCAAGAAACCTGGAAAGGCTTGCGAAACGCAGCATTTTAGGACTGGCGAAAACGGGCGGCATTTCATCCAATGGAAGTGGTGATTATGTGATCGCTTTTTCAACAAATGAAGATCTGCGGATTCCCTACAGAAGTAATTCCGGTAGATCAGATGCCAGTCAGTTAAGAAATGCAGCAATGACTCCTCTTTTCATGGCGGTTATCGAAGCTACTGAAGAAGCTATTCTGAATTCATTATTCGCTGCAGAGTCAATGGACGGACGAAACGGCCATCACATAGAAGCATTGCCGGTTGAAAAGACGATGACCATATTCGAAAAA
>JBNJGZ010000134.1:3034-5687 GCA_051748065.1 Bacteroidota bacterium | reverse complement strand
CGTGCGAAAATTTCAAACCGGAGTCCCGACAATTTTGACAATTTTGTCGGGATGAGGATTTAAAATTTTCGCAACAACGCAAGTATCGGACATCATGGACAACCACTCATTAGCTTACTTTAAACATCTTTTTTATGTTTATAGAAAACATGCCCGGTTCATGAAAAAAAAATATTTTATTTCCTTGATTCTCAAGAATAATTATTCTATTTTTACGAGGAAAACGTTTTCATTTTATATTGATGTCAGGGAAAACACTAAAAATGCCCAAAAAATCGCATTTAATAGCGCTAACAGCAGTTCTATGTTTTACGATTCTGCTGGGGTATTTCTTTTATCCGCGACAAAAAAACATCACTTACTATTCTGACAGTGATAAAATTACATTTCATTCGGGGGATTTAGTATTACGCAGGGGCAAAAGCCTTGTCAGTCAACTTGTTTTGTTAAGAGATAAAAAATCGGAATATTCGCATATCGGAGTGGTCATCATCAAAGATGAGCAACCTTATGTAATTCATGCCGTTCCCGGTGAGGCGGAAAAGCACGAACCCGAATATGTAAAGATGGAAACCATGAAAGAATTCCTGGACGTGGAAAAATCCGCTGATTTTGCCGTTTACGCTCTTAAAGAAGATTTCCGCAGCTATGGACAAAAGGTTGCTGATAAAGCCATGACATACGTCAGAAAGCATATTGAATTTGACTCTGAGTTTAATATTGAAGACGAAACGAAATTGTATTGCACAGAACTGATATGGCGTGCTTATAATTATGCAGGTCTTAACTTAACCGACAGCATCGACAGAATAAACAGTCCTGTTTATAAAGGCGATTTTATTTATCCCAGCACACTGTTTAGCAGTCCCGTTTTTGAAAAAATTTATCCCAATTAATAACCATTTAATCACTAAACCCAATTAAAATGAAACATTCAAACATTCTCAAAATCCTTTTTATAGCCATCATGGCTATGAGCATTACTACATCATGCGGTAGCAAAGCCACCAACTCCCCCGGAGCCTCAGCGAAAAAATTCACTGAGCTTTTTGCTGACGGAAAAACAGACAAAGCTCTGGAAATGGTTCAGGGCTACAAAGAAGCCTCCGAAGAGGAAAAAAACAAATTAAAAATGTTTCTTTCCGAAACGCAAAATGAGCTGAAAGAAAAGGGAGGTATTAAATCAGTTGAAATTCTTGAAGAAAGAATTAACGAAGCCGGGAATGAAGCAGACGTCACTTTAAAAACTATCTACGGCGACGGTGAAGAAGAAGAAACCGAGCAAAAGTTAGTTAAAACCGAAGACGGAGAATGGCTTATTGCAATGGAAAAGTAAGCTACTACAAAGGTCAAATTAACCTGCATTATGCATTAATGATACAGGTAAAAAAAAGCCGGCAAATGTTTTGCCGGCTTTTTTGCATATTACTATATATCGAAAACCTTAAGCATAGTTTTTCAAAACTTCCAGCACGTAATCTATATCTTTTTCCGTATGTTCGGCGGAAATCTGAAAACGAATTTCCTCATCTCCGTTAGGCACAACAGGATAGCTTAATCCTGTAGCCATGATACCATTTTCCAGAAGATAATTCACCATATCTTTTGTTTTCTTTGTGTCTCTTGTCATTAAAGGAACAACGGGATGCGCTCCTTCAATTGTTTCAAATCCTGCTTTTTTCAAACCATTTTCAAACTGAATGGTTCTTTCCTTCAGGTTTTTCAGTATCCCTTTTCCTTCTTCGGAGTCGAGTATATCAATTGCTTTAATAGCAGCTTCGGTTTCGGAAACGGTAATTGGATTGGAATAGATATACGTAGGTGCTGTTTCGCGCAGGTAGCGGATCACATCATGGGAAGCTACCACATAGCCTCCATTAACTCCATAAGCTTTACCTAATGTACCTACCAATACATCTACTTTTGTGTTTACATACTCTTCCGTTCCGCGTCCGGTTTCACCAATAGCGCCAACGCCATGCGAGTCGTCTACAATAGAGATAACACCTTCTTCATATTGATCGTCGTATTTCTTGCAAATTTCCACGAGTTTATCCAGGGGAGCATTGTCGCCGCGCATACTAAAAATACCATCGCTGATAACCAGCGCACGCTTAGCTTTGCCTACATTGTCTTTCAATGCCTGTTCCAGCTCTTCCATGTTATTATGCTTGTAGATAGCTTTACCGGCGGGTTTTCCCAGACGCATAGCCTGAATGATGCAATTGTGGTTTAGTTCGTCACTAACCAAAACCGTTTCTTTGGTAGTCAGGGGAAAGATAACACCGATACTGGTAACATAAGCCGAGCTGAAGATCATACCTTCTTCCCGTCCGTGAAACTTAGCCAGTCTCTCTTCCAGATTAATATGCGATTTATATGTTCCGGCAATAAAACGAACCGCACCGGGCCCTACACCAAATTCTTCGGCGCCTTTTTCTTCCGCTTTGATCATGTCTTTGCGCAAAGAAAGCCCCAGATATGAATTTGCATTCATTCGGATAAATTCCTTATCCCCCTGGTTTTCCAAAATATAACGCGGACCATTCCCGTTTGCGGGAGCCACGATTTTTGTTATTACTTTTTCCTTGCCTTTGGCTCTGCCTGAAGCTTCAAGCTCTTCTACCTGAGACGCCAGTGCTTTATTTAGTTT
>JBNJGZ010000134.1:0-2934 GCA_051748065.1 Bacteroidota bacterium | reverse complement strand
TATTATTTATTCACCTAACCGGTAAAGAAAAAATCCATCATCCGGATTTTATTAAACAAAATCTTTCCCGTGCTGACAGCCTGATAAAAACCATGAGCCTGGATGAAAAGATCAGCCGTTTGCTTGTCGCAAAAGTCAATGATGATAAAGAAGCCGGTTTGTTTTTTCGAACATTGAGTCCTACGCCGGCTGCTATAATTTTCTCTATGGATAGTAGTGCAAATTATCTGTCGATCCTTCAACAAAAACAGACTCTGGAATTACCGCCTTTATTTTTCATGCCCGAAAAGCATCATTTTCATCCGGAATTTTATCGGAAGTATGAAAATCATCCCGGTAAAACCCAAATATTAACCTTAACAGATACAGCTTTATTCAAAGAGATGCAATCATTTGAAACCAGAATAAACCGTTTTCTGGGAGTTGATGCCTGGCTGATGAACCATCCAAAACCAACTGCCAAAAGGAATAAAGTGTATCAAGCCTTTCAGGAAGCAAACATAATGACCGGTGCCTTTTTTGATCCGGATATTTTACACGACACTACGTTCCGGTTAACTCCGCATATCCTTTTTATAAATAGCGACACATTAACTGATGACAAAGAGGGAAACAGGCTGTTTTGTTCAGATATAATCCGAAAGAATTCGGGTTTCAAGGGATTGTTAATCGCTGACTTTCCCGAAGAAAATATTAGTGAAACTATTCGTTACTCAGGTTCTGATTTGTTCTTAGCCGGTGCAGACTACTTCAGAATAAAGAATAAAATTAAAACCCTGATAGAAACGAAAGAAATCCCTGAAAAATCTTTAGACCGAAGGCTACGAAGAATTTTATCCGTCTTGCTTTTAAAAGCTCAGGAGTGGAAAGAAAATACGTTATACTCAAAAGAAAATACGTTACCGTCTTCACTAAACCATGATTTTCTGTTCAATTCCGTAAGGAAGAAAAGTATGATTTTATTAAGCAATCCAGACAATATCCTACCTTTTAAATCTATTCCTAGTAAACTAACGATTTTCTTCCACGGGGAAATAAGAAATGAATTCATGAGCAATGTAAAACACTACACTGATGCAGAGCCTGTTGAGTTTAGTATGGATAATCTTTCAAAAAATCACCGTCACGATAACAAACAACTGATAATTATTAATAAGCATGGACAAACTCCGGAAAAAACAGAAAATCTGTTGATGCATCTGGATACCTTAAATACAGCAACGAATATGATTGCTGTTCTCTTTGATGAGAAGTTATACGCCGGCCGTATCCCTGAGAATATTGCACTAATTCAGGTTGCCGGCAATACCTCCCCGGATATGGAGTATGCTGCTCAGGCATTATTCGGCGGACAGGAAATATCAGGCCAAATACCTCAAGAGTATCGTTCTTCAGAATATCAGTATCTGCAAACATCTAAATCACGCTTAGGACATGCCCGTCCCGAAAGATCAGGTCTGGATACATCACAATTAAATCGTATTGACAGTATTATAAATGACGCTATAAAAAAATCATGCTTTCCCGGTTGCCAGGTATATTTTTCCTACAAAGGCGATGTGATTTTGAATAAGAGCTATGGCTATCACACATACACCCGGAAAAGTAAAGTTAAGAACTCTCATGTCTACGATTTGGCATCTGTTACAAAAGTGGCGGCCACAACGCTGGCTGCTATGAGTATGGTCAGTAAAAAGAAACTGAATATCAATAAAAAAATCGGCGCTTACTTTGAAGATACAACCATTAACTATACCCGTATCGACCCGGATACCATAATCCGGATTGACACTCTGTCGCTAAAGCAACTGATAGAAAAAGGCAGAGATCTGCAAAAACAAGATACAGTTGCAATAAACGATAGCTTATTTGTTTTAACCGATACAATTATCTATAAAAACACGCCGAATAATAACATTTTCAGATGCACAGTCCGTGATATGCTGCTCCATAAATCAGGACTTCCGCCTAGTCTTCCCATATTACGGTTTCTAACCTATAAAAATGATACGGTATTACCACTTCCGGCCAAATTTGTGCTAAATAAAGACAGCATACTAACATTCGATACTTTAAAGAATCGTAAAGACAGCATGAAATATCTCTTTTTTAAGTATTACAACCGGGAAAAAATTAAAGATACCAGCGATTGCAAGATTGCCAGAGGGATGTATCTAAGACAAGCTTACATGGATACGTTATGGAATGATATTAAACAAACGCGGGTTTATTCCGGGGAAATTTACATGTATAGCGACCTGAATGCTGTTATGGTTCAAACCGTTTTGGATTCCATAAATGATCAGTCACTGGATAAATACGTTTATAAAAACTTTTACAAGCCCCTGGGGATGAAGCATACTTTTTTCAATCCTCTTTACTTTCTGAACCGTTCTGAGATCATTCCGACAGAATACGACAGGTTTTGGCGCAATCAAAAAATCCATGGTTATGTGCATGACCCTTCCGCTGCTTTATTAGGAGGCGTTGCCGGAAATGCCGGATTATTTTCGAATGCAGAAGATCTGGGGCGTCTGTTTCAAATGATTCTGCAGGAAGGTCAGTATGGCGGGCGGCAATATATTAAGCCCTGGATAGTGAAACACTTTATCACAAGACAAAAAAAGTCTCATCGTGGTTTGGGGTTTGATCTGGCCAACAGCAAAAATATTTCTGCGAAAGAGGCTCCCTTCACTACTTTTGGCCATACAGGATTTACAGGAACCTGTGTGTGGGCTGATCCGGAAAACGAAATCGTTTTTGTGTTTTTATCCAATCGAACATATCCCGTAAGCCGGAACTGGAAAATCAACAAATACAAGATCAGACAAAAAATACATCAACTCATTTATGAGGCCTTACCTGAAAAAGATAACAAGCTTCCTTCCATGAACGAAAAAGAAAATTTCATCTGACTAAATTTTATTAACCAGG
>JBNJGZ010000133.1:0-5692 GCA_051748065.1 Bacteroidota bacterium | reverse complement strand
ATAAGGGCCAAGCGTAGTTGGGCCATATATTTTTGCAGCCATTTTAACTACAGCATGTTCACACATTGCAAAGGGGCCTCTTATTGCTGAATTTTCCATGATTTCTGCATCTTTTCCTATGTAGATAGGGCCTTTTGATGCATTTAAGGTTGCAAATTCAACTGTTGCACCCTCTTCGATAAATATATTTTCTTTTCCGGCTATTTTATTCGTTTCGCTGACTGGGGCCGATTCGCGACCTGTTGTTAATAATTTGAAATCCTGATTTATTGCTTCTCCGTTTTCCTGGAATATTTGCCAGGGATAATTAATTTTTGTGACGTTGCTCTTAAATTCTTTTATCTCAATTTCTCTCAATTCTTTTTTTTGGAAGGCTTCAATTTCATCTTTTTTTAAGTAGCCGGCAAGAATGTCATTGCCGCTAACCAGGGTTTGTCCTGGTTTTAATGCTTCAATTTCTTTGAATAAATTAGCATCCGGTAATACTGAACCATTTATCAGAATGTTGTATTCGTCTTGTTTTAAAGGGTATTTATCAGATAGATAGTCTGCTGTAATATAAGAACAGGTGGTTTTTAGAAATTTTTCCCATTTTTCTTTAATGGTTAAAATTCCCACTCGAATTTCTGATGTGGGTCTGGTAAATGTTAGGGGAAGTAGATTGTCCCAACTATAATCGTCAAATAATATATAATTCATGTGTTTGAATTTTACTTATTAATCACATGTTTGCTGAGTGCTGAGATTTATATAAATATTTTATTATAAATCTCTTTCGATATTGACAAATATAATAAATAAAAAAGAGCTCCGGTTTTTCTCGGAGCTCTTTTTATAAAACTGCAAAAAAATCTATTTTTTCTTATTATCGTAATGCTTTTTGTACTTGTTCATAAACTTGTCCACCCTTCCGGTGCTGTCAATAAGCTTCCTCTTACCAGTGTAGAATGGATGGGAAGTATTTGAAATTTCCAGTTTAACTAAAGGATATTCTTTTCCATCTTCCATTGTAATTGTATCCTTTGTTTCAACAGTAGATTTTGACATGAATGTTTCCTCATTTGACATGTCTTTGAAAACAACTACTCTATAGTTTTTTGGATGTATCTCTTTTTTCATCTCTATCTCTTTTCTTTTAAGTTCTATTTTCAATAAAAGCGACTGCAAAAATACACAGGATTATTTAAATATCAAAAAATTATATTTATTTTTCTCTGAAAATATTTTTATTTCATTTCAAACCATTTTTCTATATCAAAAGGTTGAAAAGTTTTATGCACAAATTCATTTAGGTGCTTATTATAAGAATAATCTTTTTCCCATTCGTTAACATTTTCTATAATTTCTTTCAGTGCATTTGCAAAATAGTAGACCTCATCGTCTTTCATAGTGGGGTGGAGTGATAGTCTCACCCAACCCGGCTTTTGAGACAGATCTCCGTGATTTATAAGATCTGTAATATGTTTTGAGTCTTTGTATGTTACATTTAACAGATAATGTCCGTATGTGCCTGCACATGCACAGCCACCCCTTACCTGTATCCCATAGCGGTCATTGAGTAATTTTACAAGCAAATTAAAATGTATGTCTTCGTGATAAAAACTTATTACTCCCAGTCTTTCTTCAACATTGTCAGCCAGCAATTTTATCCCTGGTATTTTTCTCAATTCCTGGAATGCTAGTTGCACAAGTTCCTTTTCCCGGGCCTCGATGTTTTCTGTACCCATTTGCTCTTTTAATTTAATGGAGAGGGCTGCCCTTATTACCTGTAAAAATCCTGGTGTACCGCCGTCTTCTCTGGCTTCTATGTCGTCTACGAATTTATATTCTCCCCAGCGGTTTGTCCAGTCTACAGTTCCTCCACCCGGATTATCAGGAACAGGTGTATGGTACAGCCTTTTGTCGAAAACCATAATACCTGCTGAACCCGGTCCACCTAAAAATTTGTGGGGTGAGAAAAATACGGCATCGAGTTTTTCTTCCGGATTTTCTGGGTGCATGTCAATGTCTACGTATGGAGCTGAAGCGGCAAAATCTACAAAAGCTAAGCCACCATGTTGATGCATTATCTTTGCCAGTTTGTGGTAGGGTGGTCGAATACCTGTAACATTTGAGCAGGCAGAGAAACTACCGATTTTAAATTTTCGGTCTTTGTAATTTTCCAGTTTTCGTTCCAGATCTTTTGTATCTACCAATAAGTCTTCATCGGGTTCAAGAAGAACGACATCAGCCATGGTTTCAAGCCAGGATGTATGATTTGAGTGATGTTCCATGTGAGTGACAAAAACTACCGGTTTTTCGGCTTCTCTCAGGCAATCTTTGTTTTTAAGCATTCCGCAGCCTTTCAGTCCTAATATTCTTTGCAGTTTGTTGATTACTGCGGTCATACCAGAACCAGCGTTGACAATCACGTCATTTGGTCCGGCATTTACGTGATTTTTTATGATTTGTTGAGCAAGGTGGTAACTCTGGGTCATTCGCACGCCTGTTTCGCTTGTCTCTGTATGTGTGTTTGCGACAAAAGGGCCAAAGTCTTCCTGAATTTTTTTCTCTATTGGTTGGTATAGCCTTCCGCTAGCCAGCCAATCAGCATATATTAATTTTTTTGTGCCATAAGGAGATTCAAAAGTTGAATTATAACCAATGGTGTTTTTTCTGAATTTTTCGAAATACTTTTCTAAAGAACCCATAGGAATTATTTTTAAGTATTATTTTCCTGCAAATTTAAAATAAAAATCCTCATTTCGCAGAATTACCGAAATGAGGATTGTCAGTATTTGTGTGGCTTTAGTCTCTGCCGGCTATAAGGGAAAGGAGCCTTAGTATTTCAATATATAACCAAACCAAAGTAAGTATTAAGCCAAAAGCTCCGAACCATTCCAGGTGTTTTGGGGCACCTGCCTGTGCACCTTTGTAAATAAAATCGAAATCCAATACCAGATTAAGCGCGGCAATGATTACAATAACCACACTTATTCCAATACCTAACAGCGTTGGTTGAAACAAGGCAACTTGAACTCCAAAAAGCTGAAGGATTATGGATAACAGATAGACTAAGAAAACAGCACCTGTAGCTGCAACGACACCTGCGCGGAATTTTTGCGTCACTTTAATCAATCCGCTTTTATATGCTGCCAGAAGGACAAGTAAGACACCAAAAGTTAAGGCTACTGCCTGCATTACAATTCCCGGAAAGCGGGCTTCAAAAAAAGCTGATATTCCGCCAATGAAAAGTCCTTCCAGGACAGCAAAAATCGGAGCTGTTATTGAAGCCAGTGTTTTTTTGAAAATTGTAATCAAAGCAGTTATAAATCCACCTATACCACCTATAGCAATCCAGGTTACCACAGCTGAGGCACCGGCTTCAGGAGTAGCCGCATTAAAAAACAGCCTCCATGTATAATAAGCCCCAACCGCTAATAACAAAAACATTATCAGTGTTTTGTTAACAGTGCCTTCTATGGTCATCGTTTCTTCCTGGGTTGAAGTGTTGCTTCGAGCTTTGAACAATTCTTTAGTCAAAGCAGGATTTGTTGATCTTGTAAGTCTGCTCATTTTTATTTTTTTCTTTGTTTTATCAAATATCGTACCTTTTTTCGTACATAATGGCGAATTACTTTAGTTTAATGATTTCTTTTCCTATTTAATCCAGCTTGTCTTTCACATGATAATGATCTCTATGTTCGCTGCTTCGTGATACCAATTCTCCGAGAAAGCCTGCGACAAATAGTTGTGTTCCGATAATCATACAAGTTAATGCTATGTAGAAATAAGGACTTTCGGTTACTAATTTTGCCGGTATGTTGTGGTTTAAGTAGTATAATTTTGTTCCTCCCAGCCAGATAGCCGCTAATACACCAATTGTAAATATTGCTGTGCCTATGGTTCCGAATAGATGCATAGGCCGTTTCCCGAATTTCGTAATAAAAGTGATTGACATTAAATCCAGAAAACCTTTTATAAATCTGTCAATTCCAAATTTGGTCACTCCAAATTTGCGTTTTTGGTGCGCGACAACTTTTTCTCCAATTTTTGTAAACCCCGCTCTTTTAGCAATTACCGGGATGTACCTGTGCATTTCACCATACACTTCAATATTTTTAACAACCTCGTTCTTATATCCTTTAAGTCCGCAGTTAAAGTCATGCAACTTAATTCCGGTGACTACACGTGCTGTTTTGTTGAAGAACTTGCTGGGAATGGTTTTAGTAATCCTGTCAAACCGCTTCTTTTTCCAACCGGAAACCATATCATAATCATCTTCCTGTATCATTCGATATAATTCCGGTATTTCTTCAGGACTATCCTGTAGATCTGCATCCATAGTGATAACTACCTCTCCTTTTGCCTCTTTAAAGCCCATATGAAGAGCAGCAGATTTTCCATAGTTTTTTCTGAAACTTAATCCTTTTATGCTTGGATTGGATTGTTTTAATTCGTTGATTTTATCCCATGAACCGTCGTCGCTGCCGTCATCAACAAAAATAATTTCATACTGAAACTGATTTTTGTTCATTACCTGAGATATCCAGCTGGCTAATGCTTCTAAAGATTCTACTTCGTTATATAAAGGAACTAATACAGTAATATCCATTCAAATAGTTTTTTTTCCTTATTGATTAAAGATTGGTTTTTCATTCTTTGTGAAGATGGAAATGATTAATGATATAATGGTTCCGATAAAAGCAAATGAGAAAACCGAAGAAAACAACATTATTGTAGGAGAAGTAAAAGTGCGTTGCATTTCTGTTGCAGTTTCTACCTGTTCCTCTGATATTCCGGTCTTTAACATTTCTTCTTCTGCCACTCTCATAGTTTTTTCCAATAACTCCGGATCAATTGCAGTATAAAGCAAATAAGTAAAAATACCAATAATAACACCTACGAAAACACTAATCAAAACCCCAAGGCCAAGTGACCTGCCGTAAGTGATGTATCCTTCGGAATGTTGATCTCTGTATGTTTTTATTCCATAGTACAAACCACCGGTTAATATAACCCATTGTAGAAGCCCCAGAATAGTATTTTTGGAAACATAATTGTCAGTTATATAAAGTAGCAAAGTATAAATAACTAAAAGGATTCCGGTGATGAGGCCAAAAGTCATTGCGCTTTTTAAATAGGTGTTTCCCTGTCCGGCATTGCTTTGGTTTTCTGTAGATTGCTGTTGTGTTTCCATGGCTATAGTTTTTGGTTACAAAGCAAATATAGAATTTTTGATTTTTATTTGTGAATGATTTGTCATTAAAATTTAATTTTCTATTTTTGCAATCCCTGGGCAAGTCTTATACGACCAGCTCCCGCTGAACTCCCCCAGGTCCGGAAGGAAGCAAGGGTAGGCGGTAGAGCGGTGCGATATAAGTCGCTTGCCCAGCTTATCATTTGACTTTCCGTTTTTTATTCCGTAAATTTAGTCATGTTATTAATTATGCATGGCTTATCATATTAACTTAACAAACAAACAAGAGCGTCGATTGCGGGAAATCGTCCGTGAAAATCAGAATAATAAAAATATTCTCAAGCGGGCATATTGCATTTTACTACGCAACGATGGGCAGAATAATGACAATATTATCCGTCTTCTTGATATTCACGAAGATACCATTGCAGATTGGGTTAAGATATATACAAAACAAGGTCTTGATGCATTGCTTACTTTTAAATATCATAAGAGAAGGAAATCTAAATTAGA
>JBNJGZ010000132.1:0-5787 GCA_051748065.1 Bacteroidota bacterium | reverse complement strand
CAAAGAAGAAATGCAACAATTTTTTGTTTAATCTTTCCATTCTTAAATTTTATTTATTCGAGTCTACTTATCTTCGTATTATACGTGACATTTAGACCGATAAAAACGTGAACGAACTCATTTAATATTTTGCTATGAGAACTAAAATATTAAACAACACAAAGTATAAATTGTCTTAAGAAAAATAAAGAAAAATCTTAATGGTTAGTTAACGGAACACTTTCAATACGCTTTCCAAGAGATAATATCAGATTTTTGTGACGCGATGCAGGGTTATCATAAACAAGAACAGAATGCTCGCTAAATAAGGGGTCCTCAAACTCCTTCACTCCTTCCATCGTAATATATCTCAATTTATTATCCTGGTTACGTATAATTACGGATGCCGAGTCTTTATCAGCAGGACAACAAGTAATGTCTGCAATGGTATTAGCATCTAATTTTTCAGTTGTCAGTATCTGGTATGATTTATCATACACATAAAGATAGCTATCATCAAAATAGATATAATCTTTTTGTCCATCATTATTAAAGTCCTTGAATAAGAAAAAGTGTTTCGCTGTAAAATCATTCAATTCAACTTTTTCAACATTTCCTTCGGCATCTATATAAATAATTCTTCCTCCCCTGTCGGTTGTCATCATAAGCTCTTGTCCATCCTTTTCCACTTTCAGGAAAGGCGTTTGACTATTATTGGTAAATCCGGGTTGTGGAGTAATCCGTTTTTCTCCTCTGCGGCTAAGAAAAGTAACATCTCCTGCCGTATCGGTTGCAATGAGAAAATCTTTATCTCCAAGTACTATACGTTGCAGCTTGTTTTTAACTTTATGTTGCATTTCAGGCTTTTCCCATCCGCTGGTCGTCTCACCATCTTTTAAATAATTGTAAATTGTTTTATTCTTTCCGGCCAGAAGAATTCTATAATCTTTATTCCCTTTATAATCAAAAGCTGCCAGGGGATTGGCTATTTCTTCGCTGGTTTTAAACGGAAATCCGTCCACGTATTCTCCGTCAATAGCGATGCAATGTACATAATTTGGAGAGCTGAACAAATATTGATATTTGTCGTTATCATAATAATCGATTAGCTCTATATCTCCAAAAGGGATTTCTTTTAGTTTTTTCTTCCAAAGTATCTTCCCACTCAAATCAATCAAATACATGTGTCTTTTTTTATCAAAAGCCACAATCTTTTTTTGCTTTGTATAATGATCCAAAACAAATTCAGGTGCTCTAGCTAAGGGTGCATCCAGCGCCAGTTGCCAGCCTTGCTTCTTCTCTTCAACACCCACAGTGTCGGATTGAATATAAATATTGGTATAAATTTTATCCTCCTGATATTGATATTGAATTCCGCCATAAGGGATATCAGAAATTTCCTCCTGGTTTTGCTCAAAGAAATCTTTAAATTTTCCACTGAATTTCGGCAATAAGTAATCCGTGGCATATCTCAAATTGTAATAAACATACACATTAGCCTGACCTGTTATTTTGTCTGCAAACTCTACATATTGTTCATTTTTTTCCAGGGTATTATTCAGAATATAAGAATTTAACGCATATTTTATTGCTTCCACAGAATGGGAAAACACCACATAATCTCCAATAATTGAAAAATAAGGATTAGAAAAAGACTGGAATTTATCACCAAATAATACCGGAAACATATATGGGTCTCGTATATGAGCTATTTCAAACCCCCGGTATTTTAATGTATCTGTTTCATTATTTTCTTTTTCGTTAATGGCAAGCATCAATTCATTTAATGATTGTTTGGATTCCTTTCGGTCTCTTGTCCGCATCACGACATATTCAAAATATTCTCCTTCTGTTGATTTGACGACAGACTTAGCAAACTCTTTATCAACCCAGGAAAGTAAATAGGTAGATAAGTCGAGCTCATATTTTTCCATAAAATTCTCCAAATACTCACGCTGCTCATTATCTTTATTCAGCTTTTTTCTATAATTTTCATAAAACTCATCAAAATCCTTCATTCCATAGTAAGAAAGCAGAGCTGTGCGAGCCGGCAATATTTCAGGGATACGTATTTTGTCTGCTTTTTGATTTTCAAATATTTTCAGATAATACTTAGTGGAGTCGTCAACGATTGTATTACCACTAAACCAGAGCCCATTATCTTCTAAAATTAAATCCAACTCAGCCCAGCTTCCGTAGGATGATAGTTTCCCAAAATCCGCGGAATGTTGTTTATCGGCAAACTGAGCCAAAAAGCGGTGAAACCCGTTATGATTAAAATAGATATTGGCGTTTACATTTTTACCCCGATAATTATAAACTTTACGAAAGTCTTCTACCTGAAGGATATGCTTATCATTTTGCAGAAAAGTCAAAGCTTGTCTAACTAGATCGTTATCCTTTGACATAAGCAAAATTCCTTCGGGCACACTGAAATAAAACTCAGAACTATCATTAACAAGCACTTTATAAACTTTATAGGGCTCTTCAGTTTCTAACTCCGTAGTAAAGTGTTGAGAAAAGAAATCAACAATATGTTTGTTTTGCCTTGTATCCGGCAACTGTAATAAGCCCAATAATGAGAATTTATCTGAGCCCCTGTAATGCAAAGAAAGCAGCATCCGGTTATTTGTGAGCCATTTATGGAAATATTGATTTTCTGCTGTTAAAGAATCTCCCTGATGAATGCCCGAAACAAGCCTTTCAACCGTTTCAAAATCCTCAACCTGATGAAATATCTCTTGTTGATTTAGATCATTCCAAAATCCTTTTGGATTCGAAATTTCCAAAATTGCATTGCTATTACCCGGAACGGCATGTAATACCGGAGTAACTTCTCTTTTCAGCTTTTTATAGTAATTATAACCAAAATATCCGGCTACGCTAAGCCCTGCAATAATGATCAGTCCGATAATAATATTTTTCAGGGATTTTTTCTTTTCCATAAGTTTTATTCGTCTTTAGGTCAAAAATAGTTACAAATGCTCTTTGTTAAACATCCTATAGTAAAAACAAATTAACACCTTTGTGTTGACATATTAAAAACGCATTTTTAGTTGCGAATTCAACGTAAAACTTTTCCGGTGTAACGGAGATAATCCAATCTCCTTAATCACTTTTCGATGATGGGCCGTTCCGTATCCTTTGTTCCTGTCCCAATGATACGCCGGATATTTTTCATGCATTTCTATCATAAGCTTATCCCGGTATGTTTTTGCTAAAACAGAAGCTGCAGCGATGGACAAAAATCTGCTATCTCCTTTTACAAAACATTGAGCAGGGATATTTTTGTATGGTTTAAAGCGATTACCATCTATTAAAAGCAATGTCGGTTTCAGGTTTAATTGTTCGATAGCAATATGCATTGCTTTATAAGTAGCATTTAAGATATTGTGTTCATCAATTTCATCATTATCAACAACACCAATTCCATAAGCAAGGGCATGCTTAATAATAACCTCTTTCAGATGCTCTCTTTTTTCATGCGTTAAAGCCTTTGAATCATTGATTACCGGATTTTCGAAACCTTTAGGGAAAATAACTGCAGCAGCTACAACCGGACCGGCAAGACTACCTCTTCCGGCTTCATCTATACCAGCTTCTGTTTCATTAATATCAAAATTTGATAACAGTGGCATATCTACAATAGCTTATATACTGGCATTTCCAGGTTAAACAGGTCTTGCCATACATTTTGTAAACGATAAAACGTGATTATAAGTATAAATATCCAAATAAGCATTTCTGCGATCCCTTTCCGTTTCATATTCTCAATAGCCCAATTAGCAAAGAAAGCAAGAACCGGGGCTAATAATATTATTTGCTGGAAAAAATGACTTGTATATCCGCCAAGCAAAATAGTAAATATCAAATACCAGGTAAGAATTACAGACAATCGCCTTACCCTGATAACACGTTCTTTTGCGTGAGCCAACACATAAATCAAGGAAAAAACTAATATAACCATAATCATTCCGCCAACCAAAAGCTCCGGCAATAAACCGGAAATAGTAATATTCCAATTTGAAAAATACTGAGCAATGACTTCAAAATGTTCGCTTGCATTGCCTTGCCAGTAATAATATACTAAACTTCCGGCTGCAGCAGGAAGTAAACCTAAAACCGCAAAGAAAATTTCGCGTATATTTATCTGACGATAAATAATCAAAGCCATAATGATAAATAACCATAATCCCAACACCGGCAGATAAAATAAACTTCCGACACCAGCAGCAAAAGCTGCATAAAATACATTTTTCAGCGTATAATCCTTGTCATAAGCATTAATTAAGGACTGGATAATAGATAAGATAAAGAAATTTGCCATCACAGACGGGCCTGGCATAAAATTCCCTTCTAACGCTCCGGCAAATAACAAAAACAAAAATGCAGTGAGATAAGAAGTTTTGGAAGTAGAATAAAAATCAATATGATTAACCAGGGAATTCAACCAAAAGGCCTGGATAAGCACCATCACTAATGATAGAATACTGGCAAGTAAGGGATAGTTTTGTATCAATCCGGCAGTAATAAACGCCAAAGGTTCAGCATGCTCTCGAAAAGTCCAGGTGTCATGTCCGA
The DNA here is from genome assembly GCA_051748065.1 of Bacteroidota bacterium. Taxonomy (GTDB): domain Bacteria; phylum Bacteroidota; class Bacteroidia; order Bacteroidales; family PWNQ01; genus PWNQ01. The sequence goes on along the minus strand of JBNJGZ010000132.1, from coordinate 1,227 downwards.
AAAAAAAACCGGCCCAAAGCAAAATTCCGGCAAAAACAATTCCCAGCAGTTGCTGGAAAGGCATATTGGATGTAAAGTAACGTATTAACATATATTATCCCAATAGGTCTTTACCAATATCTTTACGATAATACATTTTATCAAAGTGGATTTTTCCCAGAGTATGATATGCTTTTTCACTGGCACGATTTATATTTTCAGCCATTGCTGTTACTGCCAGTACTCTTCCACCATTGGTAATGGTTATATCGCTCTTGTCTTTCGCTGTTCCTGCATGAAAGACCAATGTATCCGGATCAGCATTGAGCCCTGAAATTTGTTTCTGTTTCTCGTATTTTTCCGGATATCCGCCGGAAGCAGCAATTACTGAGAGTGCATATTCATCTTTTATCCCAATTGAAGTTTCAGCAAGTTCATTTTTAGCTGCACGTATGCACAACTCCAAAAAGTCACTTTTTATTCGGGGAAGGATAACCTGAGCTTCCGGGTCACCTAATCTTATATTATATTCTATCACATAAGGTTCTCCATCCACATTCATTAATCCAAAAAACAAAAAGCCCTTGAATTTCAACTCTTCTTTATGGATGCCTTCGATGGTGGGTTTTATAACCTTGTTTTCCACTTTTTGCATAAATTTCTCATCTACAAAAGGGACAGGGGAGACACATCCCATTCCTCCGGTATTCAGTCCTGTATCTCCTTCTCCAATACGTTTATAATCTTTGGCTACAGGCAGTATCTTGTAATCTTTACCATCGGTTATTGCAAAAACGGAACATTCCCTGCCATTGAGAAATTCTTCAATAACAACAACTTCTGAAGCAACACCAAATTTTGCATCAACCAGCATGTCAGTAAGTGCCTTTTCCGCTTGTTCAATATTATCAGCTATAAGCACTCCTTTTCCGGCAGCCAGTCCATCGGCTTTTAATACATAGGGAGGATTTAATTGTCGCAAAAAAGTCTTGCCTTGTTCAAGTTGATTACGGGTAAAAGACTGATATGCGGCCGTAGGGATATTGTATTTTTTCATAAAATTCTTAGCAAAATCTTTGCTTCCTTCCAGCAGCGATGCACGCGCTGAAGGGCCGAGAATTAAAGTATCTTTTAACTCCGGATCTTTGGCAAAATAATCGACAATTCCTTCAACGAGCGGTTGCTCAGGCCCAACAATTACTAAATCTATTTCCTTTTGCAGCACAAATGCTTTCACTTGCTCAAAGT
>JBNJGZ010000131.1:0-5829 GCA_051748065.1 Bacteroidota bacterium | reverse complement strand
TTTCTTTTTATAGCTTTGCAGAAAAATTTAATATTATGATCGAAAAAGTGATTTATATCTTAATCGTACAGGGTTTTGGAGATCACGTGTTACAAGGTCCAAAATTAGACAGGATGAAGCGGGATAGCTTAAAATATTTACTGGCACATACAGCTTTGTATTCTATAGCTTTGTTGCCGCTTTCCTTTTTCTTGCTGGGTTTTGACACTACAACAGCTACTTATTACTTTCTGGTAAATTTTGTTCTTCATGCCGGAATTGATTTTTTTACCGGTAAATTAAAAAAACGATACTGGCAGAAAAATGAAAAGGCCTATTTTTCCGTAGCTGGGATCGATCAGTTAGCACATATTGTTATTATGCTTTTAACTTATGTATATTTTGCTACCGGCAGTTTGAATTTACAAGCTATTAGCTAATCAAAGCTTGACATTGAATGTTTGTAAAGGCAGTTATACCTGATCTACATTTAATGCATCAATAACAGAAGTGAAGTTAAATGCAATAAAATAAAGGTGACATAGTTATAATCTAAACGATTTATTTTTTTGATTATGGGGAAACTCCGCTTCTTTTTGATATTTCTTATCACCCAAATATTGTTTACTACTGCTGCTTTTTCGCAGGGTATAAGCATCGGACAATGGAGAGAGCATCTGCCTTATGCTCAGGGGAAAAGCATCACAGCTTCAGATGACAAAGTTTTTTGCGCAACGGAATATTCCGTATTTGCTTATAATAAAGCAGATAACAGCCTTTCTTTTTATAATAGTATCAATGGATTGTCAGATGTGGGGGTTTCCGTGATCAACTACCATAAGCCGACTGAAACGCTTGTTATTAGTTACAAAAACGCCAATATAGATTTAATTACAAAATCCGGCCGTGTTGTCAATCTCTCGGATATCAACAGGAAAAGTATTACCGGTAATAAAACCATCAATGAAATTACATTTGAGGGTAACCTGGCTTATCTGGCATGTGGTTTTGGAATTGTATCTATGGATATGGAGAAACAAGAGATCCGGGATACGTATATTATTGGGCCTGCCGGAACCTATCTGAATATAAATGATATTGCTGTCAGGGATACGGCCATCTATGCTGCAACTGCTGAAGGTCTCTATTTTGCTGATGATTACCAGAATGTAAATCTACTGGATTATCGTTCCTGGCAAAAAGATACATCTTTAATGAAACCCAATGCTCCATATAGTGAGGTTGCCTTTTTTCAGGATTTTATGTTTCTTATTGATGATTATGGAGATCCCGATGGTGATACAGTTTATGTAAGAGAAAATAAAACCTGGGACTACTTTGATACCACCGAGGTAAAGAATTTTCATAATATCTATACATCTCAGGACCAAATGTTGTTGGTTTCCAGAGGAGATATTGATTTCTTTGACTCATCGTTAAATATGACACGGCGGATTTATACGTATGTAGATAGATCATTAAATGCACGGGATGTATTGATTGGTGATAATGAGGAGGTTTGGATAGCAGATCATTCCGTAGGAATGGTACGAAGTGAAAAAGCATGGCATTTCGATATTATTACTCCGGATGGTCCACGGTTTATCAATTCTACTGCAATGGCCTATGGTGCCGGAAATATTTGGGTGGCTACCGGAGGAGTAGATGTTTCCTGGAATAACCAATACCGGATTTATGGAGTAGCTAATTTTGCGGATGGAGACTGGGACGCCTATTATTATGGTAATGAACCGGCCTTTGATACGATCTTTGATATCATGGATGTTGCTGTAGACCCTGCGGATGGGGATCACGTTTTTGCCGGTAGTTGGGGTAAAGGAATTGTAGAAATGAAAGACGGTGAGGTGGTTGAAGTCTACACCGATAAAAATAGTACTGTTCAACCGAGGCCTGAATATTATTTTATGGGAATTGCCGGATTAACCTTTGATAATAATAAAAATTTATGGGCAACAAACTCTTATGTGGGTGATGGTTTGTTGATGAAAACTCCGGACGGCAAATGGAAATCCTTTGATTTGAGGCCTGCCTCCGGCTCGAATGAGCTTGGAGATTTGGTGATCGATGAATATGGCCAGAAATGGATTATTGTGCCCAGAAGCGGAGGCCTGATCGTTTTTAATGATAACAACACCTATGATATACCCGGCGATGACCAGGTGAAAAGACTTTCTAATACCGAAGGGAACGGAAACCTGCCTTCTACAGGAGTTCGTGCTATAGCCAAAGACCATGACGGTGAAATTTGGGTCGGCACAAATAAAGGAATAGCTGTTTTTTATTCTCCCGGAAATGTGTTTTCAAACCGGAATTTTGATGCCCAGCAAATATTTATCCCCCGGAATGATGGTACCAACACAGGGACCTTTTTGCTGGAAACCGAAACGGTTACAGAAATACTCGTTGATGGGGCCAATCGAAAATGGATAGGCACAGCCAAAGCTGGTTTATTCTTAATGTCACCGGAAGGACGAGAAGAAATTCATCATTTTACCAGGGATAATTCCCCTCTGTTATCCGATAATATTACCAGCCTGACAATGAATGACCAAACCGGGGAGTTGTTTGTAGGAACCGATCAGGGAATTATTTCTTTCCGCACGGAAGCCACCGGAGGCGGGCAAGAGCATAATGATGTGTATGCTTATCCTAACCCTGTTCCGCCGGAATTCAACGGAAAGATTGCTGTGAAAGGACTGGTGAGAGATGCCAATGTGAAGATTACGGATGTGTCCGGTAATTTGATATATCAGACAATTGCCAAAGGAGGGCAAGCAATCTGGAATGGAAAAAACTTCGATGGTGAAAGAGCTCATTCAGGCGTATATCTGGTGTTTTCTTCTGATGAAGATGGTGAGGAAACCATGGTCACCAAAATTTTGGTCGTGCGCTAATAAATTGACCTGAATTGGAAAAGGAATACTAACTTTGTTGCTGTTATGAGTGAACTCCGGAAAATGAAAGGTATTTACCTGCATAAAGTAAGATATTCCGACCATAGCGCGATAGCCAAAGTTTATACCAATGAAGCCGGAATGCAAAGCTTTATTATCCGCGGTCTTGGTAATTCGTCCAAAAACAAAAAGAATGGTCTCCTGCAACCTTTAACACTACTGGACATGGTAGTTTATGTTAATCCTAAGCGGGACATTCACCACATCAAAGAGATTAGCCTGGCTTACCATTTCAAAAATTTGCAGCAAAAAGATTTTGTGAAATCATCAATTGCGATCTTTATAAATGAATTGATTTATAATAGCATAAAAGAGGAAGAAAAAAACCAGCCGCTTTTTGATTTCCTTCAGAATTCCATCCAATACCTTGATCTGATTGAGCAGGGATACCTTAATTTTCATTTGATTTTTGCAATTCAATTCACGAAATATCTGGGATTTTTCCCGGCTTATGAAAAGACATCTTCCAATGTGTATTTTGATTTGCGAGAAGGTAAATTTGTGCCAAACGAACCTTTCCATCCGGATTATATGGATGCACAGAAATCCGGGGTTTTCAAAGAGCTTTTGGTGCAGGAATATTCCGGGTTAGCCAGTTTTAATATAACGAATCAACAGCGCAGGGATTTACTGAATGATATATTGTATTATTATTCTTTTCATCTGCAAGGATTTGGAAATATTAAATCACATCAGATACTTGAAACGGTATTATCTTGAATTTGCCCATTTTTTACCTTAATTTTGTTGGGTTTAAAATATAGTAACTATGGCCAAAGTATTTACAGATGATTTGAGAGAAGACATTCAATTAGAGGCGGTTCCGCAGCGTATTATTTCACTGTGTCCCTCTGTAACAGAAACACTTGTAAAATTAGGTTTAAAAGAAGAGCTGGCAGGAAGAACGTCCTATTGCTACCGTCCCGTTGGAGAGATTGAGGATGTGGAAAAAATCGGTGGCCCCAAAGAATTGGATTTTCAGGCCATAGAAACGGCCAACCCGGACCTGATCATTGCAGTAAAGGAGGAAAATGATCGCAATCAGATCCAAAAGTTACGGGAGAACTATCCGGTTTTTGTTTTTGATGTGAATACGTATGCCGAGGCTCTGGATATGATCATCCGTATTGGAGAGATGACGGAAAAACAAGAGAAGGCTGTGGAGTTAAGTGATCAGATCGATAAAGCTTTTGCTCAAATCCCTCAGTTGGAAGTACCGAGAACATTTCTGTATTTGGTTTGGAAAGACCCGCTGATGGCTGCCGGAAAGCGAACGTATATCAACAGTGTATTATCCTCTCATGGGTTTATTAATTGTATGGACCCTTTCATTCAGCGCTATGTTACGTTGAATATTGAGGTATTTAAAAAGCTGAAATTTGAAGTTGCCTTTTTGCCCAGTGAACCCATGGAGTTTGATGAAGAAGATAAAAAAGATATTCTTGCCTTTTTCCCGGAAGCTGATGTGCGACTGGTGGATGGCGAATCTTTTAGTTGGTTTGGCTATAGAATGCTGCATGCTGCAGAATACCTGACAAAACTGATCGAGGATTTTAATAAAGAACCGAAAAAAAGTAAATAGGGCTTCTCTATAATGTCCGATCTCTGCTATACATTAATTCTTTAAAACCGAATAAACCGCAATTCATCAGGAGACTCTTTATGAGCATACAAAGTTAAATGAATGCAGGAATTCACTGGGCAAAGATGAACACATTAATCCGAAGTTATTTTCCTACAGCCACAAAATAATAATTCAACGATTCATTAAACTGCCGGATAAATTCATCCCGGCTTAGGGGAGATTGATCTTTTAACCGATCTTGTAACAGATAGACAGCGTAGTTGAGTTCTGCAAGCAGATCATACATCTTTGCCGGTGTAATTTCATAAATATCGGCACCGCCAATACCATGTTCAAAAACCAATAAGGGTTTATCTCTTGAAATTAATTTCTTTGCGCCCTCAATAACCCAGTATTCGGCTCCTTCAACATCAATTTTGATCATGCCGATTTGGGGCAACTCTTCCAAATAGGAGTCTAATTTTTTCGTGTTTACTTTTATGCTTGTATCTTTTTCTCCGGAACGGTCATAGCTTCGCTTACGAATGCCGCTGTAACTGGGATTAGAGGTGACATAGTTAAATTCCGTTGCCCCATCCTGGTTACTCAAAGCCACATTATACATTGTTATATTATGGTTATTCCGATACTTGTGTTCAAGATTTTCATATTTTTCCGGGATCGGTTCAAAACCAAAGTGCTGACCTTCGGGCGCAAACTTTTGAAATTTATCTAATATCTCTCCATCCAGCACACCTACATCAATACAATTGGAATCCTTGTCCAGATGCCTCTTCATGATCTTTATGGTGAGCCGGTCATACAATTGATTTTTCGTAAAAGCAACAGGTAGTGATTTGAAAATATATTTTATGAGGTCTTTCATTTTCCTTCTTTGTTTTTCCGGGACTGAAATAATCCGTATTTAAAAATGCAAAATAAGGCATGAAAACCGTCTTTCCATCCGATTTTCTTACCATCTTCATAGCTTCTGCCATAATATGAAATCCCTACTTCATAGATGCGGATACCCGGGATGCGGGCTAATTTCTGAGTTACTTCCGGCTCAAAACCAAATCGTTTTTCTTTGAGCTGTAAACTTTTTGCAACATCCAGTCGCATTAACTTATAGCAGGTTTCCATATCCGTCAGATTCAGGTTAGAAAAGATATTGCTCACACTGGTCAAAAACTTGTTTCCGATGCTATGCCAGAAAAATAAGATACGGTGAGGGTGTCCTCCGATAAACCGGGAGCCGTAAACCACATCCGCCACGCCGTCAACAACAGGTTTTAATAAAATATTATATTC
>JBNJGZ010000130.1:0-5888 GCA_051748065.1 Bacteroidota bacterium | reverse complement strand
AAACGCTGATGTAGTTTTAGCCGCTGATTGTGTAGCTTATGCGATGGGTAATTTCCACCACCACTTTTTAAAAGGCAAATCTTTAGCCATAGCTTGTCCAAAATTAGACAGCAATCTGGAAGTCTATACGGAAAAAATCACACAATTAATCAATGACTCCAAAATCAATACTTTGACAGTGGTGATCATGGAAGTACCTTGTTGCTCAGGGTTAATGCAAATTGTTAATGCGGCCTTTAAAAATGCGAACCGGAAGATCCCGGTAAAACAAGCTGTCATAAGTTCACGTGGCGAATTACTAAAAGAAGAATGGATGTTATAAAAGTATAACGAATCAAAAAGAAATTTTTAATCAACCAAAAACCAATTTATTATGAGTATGTTTTGTTTTCAATGTCAGGAAGCTGCAAAAAATGAAGCTTGCACCATTAAAGGTGTTTGCGGAAAAGAAGAACGCACATCAGATATGCAGGACCTTTTAGTCTTTGCTCTGAAAGGGCTTTCATTTTACGCACACGAAGCACGTAAAAACAATATCGAAAAAGATGAGATTAACAGTTTCATTTTCCGTGCACTTTTCACTACTATTACTAACACCAACTTTGATGACGATGCGATCATCGATTACATCAAAGATGCTGTTCAACACAAGCTTGCTTTGAAACACGAGCTTGAGCAAAACGGAATTACCTTCAAGAAAGAAGAGCTTCCATTTGCTGCACAATGGCATGGTTACACTCTGGATGAGTTTGAAAGAACCGCCAAAGTAGTTGGCCCTCTGGAAACACAAAATGAAGATGTCCGTTCACTGCGCGAACTTATCACTTATGGTGTAAAAGGAATTGCTGCTTATGGCGAACATGCTGAAAACCTTGGCGAGAAAAAGCCTGAAATTTATGCATTCATGCAGCGTGCACTTGTTTCCACTACTGATGATTCGCTCAGCGTTGACGATTTAGTAGCTTTGACAATGGAAACAGGCCAATATGGAGTTGAAGTTATGCAACTTCTCGACAAAGCTAATACTACGGCTTACGGCAACCCCGAAATTACAGAAGTAAATCTCGGCGTTGGCAATAACCCCGGGATTTTGATCAGTGGTCATGATATGAAAGACATGGAAGAGCTACTGAAACAAACCGAAGGAACCGGCGTAGATGTTTACACACACAGCGAAATGCTCCCTGCGAATTATTACCCGGCATTTAAAAAATACGATCATTTTGTAGGTAACTATGGCAATTCCTGGTGGAAACAAAAAGAAGAATTTGAAACGTTTAACGGCCCTGTTCTGTTTACTACAAATTGCATTGTTCCACCATCCAAGAAATCTACTTATAAAGACCGCGTATTTACTACCGGTTCATCAGGATATCCGGGATTTAAACACATTCCGAGTCGCAAAGATGGCCAGCCCAAAGATTTCTCTGAAATTATTGAATTAGCCAAAAAATGTGATTCTCCTCAGGAAATTGAAACCGGTACTATCGTTGGTGGCTTTGCCCATGATCAGGTAATGCAATTGGCTGATAAAGTTGTTGATGCTGTTAAAAGCGGAGCTATAAGACAATTCTTTGTTATGGCCGGTTGTGACGGAAGAATGAAAAGTCGTGAATATTACACTGATTTTGCAAAACAACTCCCGGAAGATACGGTTATTCTCACAGCAGGTTGTGCCAAATATCGTTACAACAAATTAGGTTTAGGCGATATCGGAGGCATTCCGAGAGTGTTGGATGCAGGACAATGTAATGACTCTTATTCACTTGCCGTTATTGCAATGAAATTGAAAGAGGTGTTTGAACTGAATGATATCAACGATCTTCCAGTTTCCTACAATATTGCATGGTATGAGCAAAAAGCCGTTATTGTATTACTGGCATTGCTTTACCTGGGCGTAAAAGACATTCATTTAGGCCCTACATTGCCGGCATTCCTGTCGCCTAATGTTACTAACGTGTTGGTAGACAAATTCGGTATTGCTCCGATTAACAATGTAGAAGACGATATTAAGCTCTTTTTAAACGAAGCTTAATTAACATTCCATAAATCCTGTCTGTTATTATTTTTCCCTTATCTTATATAAGAAAGTGGATTTTCAGGCAGGATTTCTATTTCAAATCTAAATTCACTACTTATGATTACAAGAAGTCCTTTTGAAGCAGAAAAACGCAAAAATCCCCATGGTGTAGATGCCAAAAAAATGTATGATAAACCCGATGCCATGGTAACGCATATCACACTTGGGCCGGGAGAACAAATGAAAAAACATGCAACCCCTGTTGATGTAGTTTTCTATGTCCTGGAAGGAACAGGCAAGGTTTTAATTGGTGATGAGACCAAAGAAGTCAGCCAGGATACTTTAATCGAAAGTCCGAAAGAAATTGTCCATTGCTGGTACAACGAAAGTGATGCTGATTTGCGCTTTTTAGTTATCAAAACACCTAAGCCAACAACTGCATCGAAATTTTTTGAATAATAACAATTTATGTATGAAAAAACCGGTTGTAACCTTACAGCCGGTTTTTTTATGAATAAATATTCACGACAATTTTTGTTAACGGGAAGCACATTGATGCCTTTCAGGCTTATGAATAGCTATGAATGCTTCCCTGAGCTGCAGGGATAAATTTCATTCCCATCCAGGCCATAAGCATAATACCAAAAGCAATAATCAGCAACCACATCGCTTTTCCGGTGTCTTCCGTGCCTTTCGATTGATAGCGATAATGGATATAAACCACATACACCAACCAGGTAATCAATGCCCAGGTTTCTTTAGGATCCCACGACCAATAGTTTCCCCATGCTTCTTTTGCCCATAATGCGCCAAAAAGTAATCCAAAAGTAATCAATGCAAATCCTGAATAAACCAGGTTATCTGCTAAATCAACAGTTTCTGCGTTCAATTGATCCGTTTTAAAGAAAAGTTGACGGATCGCAATAAGTGCAGAGGCTGCAAGTAAAGAATACCCTAAGATATAAACAATAACATGGGGCACAAACCAGGGACTTTGTAAGGCAGGAGGGAGGTGTTTAATGAAAATCTCCGGATTTAATAAATTAACCATTAAAAACACGATCCCCATTATAAGACTGTATCCCAAAAACCATTTAAACTTCCATCTTCTGTATGTAACCCAGCCAACAACCGGAAGAAAAAAAGAATACCATAATCTTGTTTCGCCCATTGTACGCATGGGTGGACGGCCAAAACTAATCCACAGGTAAACAATCATACCTGCCATTAAAAGGATACTAACAACAGTAAAAATTTCTGTTTTCCGAACTCGTAAGGACTTCCTTTCCCATATCAGCAAAATGACCGGTATAGCATACAGAATAATCCCGATTGTTGCTATAATAGCGTATATATTCATTCTTGTTTTGGTTTTATTTTATAAGATTTCCCGTATAAGAAAAGACCCAATGCACCGGCGATCAACATAAAGATCCCGGCATAAACCACCCACAACCAGGGATCTTTTACTAATGTCAATATGCTAATTTTAGAATAACGTCCCATTGACTGATCATAGCTGGTCTGATAGATTTTCCAATCATTAACTTTTATCGGATGATTTACTTTTATATTTACTTCTTCGTTTCTTCCTTGCTTACTGTACAGTTGCGCTGTTGTTTCGTAAATTTTGGGTGAAGGTCGTCGTAAGCCTATGGAAAATTCGTCCGTTTTGATTTTTTGGGGAGCCATCATTCTACTTCCCGACGAAACCCAGGATGTTTTGCCTTTTTTATTTGGTTCATCTACTGTTAACTTTATTGCTGTAACAGCCGAGGGATGTTGTGCTTCTTTATATTGTCCATTCATTTTAACGGCTTCCGGCATTACTTTCACAACAATAATTTTCTTCTTTTTGTAGTTGACTGTTTGTTTCTTTTCAGCCGTATCAACTTCAATACTTTTTACAATCTCTCCATCTTCATAGATATGGAAGACAGGAAGATGATATTGGATATCAAAATCTTTCATTTCCAATGCAAAGTCCAGATCTTGCTTTGCCCCTTTGGCATTTTTAGCATACCAGACAGGTTTATCCATATTCAATGTCATTGTAAGCTCCTCAAAGTCGCTTTTCCCCAATCCACCGGCCAACAGAATGATAATTAGTCCCAGATGGTTCAGAATAAAAATGAAATTCCTGTAACTCCACTTTTTCATCCCCTGAGCAGTAATCAGGCATAATGAAAATATCATCATAAGGCCCGTCAAATAAAATGGCCAGGAAGCATTAATATTTGTCAGTCCTAAGCGGTGGTGAAAACCCATAGCCGGTTGTTGAGGTATCAACCCCATGATGATGACAAGCAATGTAAAAGCCGATGATAATCCGATAGCCGCATAGCCGGAGCCCAACCATTTCAAAAAATCGGAATTTTTTCGTAATACGATTAATAAACCCGCGATGCCCGTAATAACAATCAGTAAATATAAGTTACCGGGCCATGAAGGAATAAATGTCCCTGCTGAAGGCAAAAACATTTCCATAATCGTCCCTGTAAGCAAAATCCCCAATGCAATAACAAAACTCTCCTGATATTTCCAGGGATAACTCCATATTGTTCTGCTCATAAACCTTTAGCTCTCTTTTCTCTTTCGTTTGATTAATCTATAAATACCGGTGAAAAGCTAATCATAAGCCACCCCCAGTAATTCGCTTCATCCTTGTTGCCACCTTTTAATAATTCCATTGTTTTTCCTGCAAACATTTGGGAATAACCACAGGAAATATCGACCATTTCATTTAATTTATGCCCTACCATCAGGTCCAATTCTGTCCCTAAATATTTATCTTGGTCGGATCCCGGATCTGCTGCAGCAGTAAAATAATGGCCTGTTAGCTTTGAGCGGAAGTTGTTTTTAGTGTATTTTATTGAAGCGGATATATCCTGCAAACCCACACTTACTGCATGATTACCGACATAAAAATAATCCATGTGCCCATTGAACTTATGATTTGTTCCAAAAAACGGATTAAAAGAATTGTTTTCCTGATTAATTACTTGTTGATCATTTCCTGACAGCAATTCATAACGTAGTGACGTATAATACTGTTCATTAATGTCATATCCGGCCTGTGCTGCAAATTCATAGGCCATCAAATCATTCTCCATAGCATCTTTTCCTGTTTGTATATAAGCATTAGCAGCCATGTCTAATTTTTCATTGGCCTGATATTTTGAATAAAACCCAAAGGTCTGACTATAAACGATGTCTTCCTCCAATATATTCCCAAGGGAATCTGTAATAGAAATTACAGGAACTCCCATATTTAGTGCTAACAAACTAAGCTGAAATGATCCCCACTCTTTATTAAGCCATAAATACTGCATCGTTTTATAAGCATCCGGCCCCTGGTAAAAATTATTTTTCCGGTTATCATTTTCATGATAAGCAAACCCCAAATGTGCTTTGATTTTATTTTCGTATTTTAGCTTAAACAGATCATGAGACCTTCCTTGTTGTGCCCATCCAACATTTCCAAAAATGCGGTGGTCATCATAAACCACTTCCTGACGACCGGCTTTCAGTGAAATATTATCTGTAAAATAAGCTTCAGCCCAGGCTTCATGCACCGATACACCATAGTCTTCATTAGCAACCAGCTGGGGTTGACTTCCCCATAATCGAACATCCTGCAATACCAATTTAGTTTTTATTTTGTCCGTAGAATAGTGAAGATTAAGCCGTGTTCTTTGTGATGTAAACAGAGAAGCTTCCTGGTTTTGAGCAGCCAATTCACTGTATCCGTGACTAAGTTCAGTACGCGGACGTAGCTCACCCGAAAGAGTAAACTGAGCATTCACCTGACCGGCAATAAAAAACAGCAATGCCAGAATTATTCCTTTGTATATCAAGTGCTTCATAT
>JBNJGZ010000129.1:0-5892 GCA_051748065.1 Bacteroidota bacterium | reverse complement strand
TTAAAATTTATTAACCAGAAGTTTAGGTACTCACCACAATTCCACCGGGGATTTCTCATAAGTTTGTCCTGGTACAAAAATACGATTTCATGAACATAAAAAAAGGATGTGCTTCAAATTAGCACATCCCTTAAAAATTTAATCCGGAAACCCGATATTATTTTTTCTCTTTCTCTTTTTCTTTCTCTTTCTCTTTTTCCTTACTACAAGGCGTTTTACTTTCACAGTTTGTCTGATGTTCGTGACTTTTTGAAGTATGTTCGTGATTGTGATCACATTCCGATTCTTTCTTATGTTCACCTTCTTTATGATCGTGTTCACAACACTCGCCTTCTTTTTCTTCATTATCTTTGCAACAATCCTTATCGTTATCGGGATCATTATCAAAAACCATATTTACAACCTGATTGTTTTCTTCAAGTGCTTCTGCCGGATTTATTGCAGAAAAACCTGCAATCATTGCGATGACGAAAGTTAAAGCGATAATTTTTTTCATAAGCTTCTTTTTTTTGATTTAAGACGGTCATGCTCAAAATATCGAATCATTATTTTTGGCTTTTGAATATTTAAACATGTCCGTTTCGTTAAATTTTTTATCTTTGATTCTTTACAAAAATAATGAAACACCAGCAGGGGAAAAGTTAAAACCTTGTTAATGCTTGTTAACCCGAGGTTAATTTAGACTAAATAAGCCAATGAAGATAAAAGCCAAACCCCGTATTATTACTATCATCGTTACAATTGCTGTTGCCGGAATTGTTGTAAGCCAGCTAGTATGGCTCAATATGGCCTATGAATTAAATGCAGAACGCGAAAGACACCGTACAAACTTACTTCTGCAAAAAACAGCCGACCAGCTAATTGCGCTTCAGAGTGACAGAATACCCGATACACTTTCTGAAGAGAAAACTGTTCTATACATTCAAAAACTACTGAATACCAATTTAATCGACTCTCTTATCACAGAAAATATGAGTAGTTTGGAAATAGATAAAGATTACCGGTTTGCTATTGTCAATAAAAAAACAGGAAACATTGCTGTAAGTAATAGCAAGAAAATTTCCATGCAAGGAGACTCTGTTTGGAAAGCCTCTATTTCTTGCATCAAAAATCCAACTCCATTTACGTTTTATTTAAATATGGAAGTTGAAGATAGTACAATCTTAAACCACATAAATACATGGCTATTAATCTCCCTGATTCTGCTCATCATAGTTTTTTCTGCTTTTATCAGAACAGTTAATTTTCTCAGGAAAGAAAAGAAAATAACACGCGAAAAAATGGACTTTGTTAAAAACATGATCCATGAATATAAAACTCCACTAGCAACAATCAACATGGCTACTGATATGTTACTCAATGACAGCAATAACGCCCGGAATAAGCAACTAATCCGCTATCTGAATATTATAAAGCAAGAGAACACCCGATTACGCCAATTAGTTGAAAAGTTATTGGGTATGACCGTTATAGACCGGGCAGAATTAGAACTCAATAAGAAAGAGGTGGATATTCGCGATTTAATTAATCAGGCAATACAATCATTAACTCTGCAAATTGAACAACTGGATGCCAAAATTTATACAAATTTCACCGCTACTCAAAACATACTATATGCTGACACAATTCATATCACACATGCCCTGGCCAACATTCTTGAAAATTCACTGAAATATGCTCAAAAAACTCCGGAAATTACAATCAATACTTTTGATGCTAATCAATACTTGATCCGTATTGACATTTGCGATAACGGACCCGGAATTCCATTAGAAGAACAAAAACATATTTTTAAGCAATTTTTTCGGGGTCAATATCATAAAATAGAAGAAAAACGGGGATTCGGATTAGGGCTTTATTATGTCAGGAAAATTATTGAACAACACAATGGCAGAATAGAAATTAAGGAATCCTCTGAACAAGGAACTTGTTTCAGTGTTTATCTTTCTGAAATGTAAAGAATTATTTTCAAAAGTAACTTGACATATTTCTGTTTTGCATTATTTTTGACGAAATCATAGAAATTATGACCGAACAACCCATAAAAATTCTTTTAGTAGAAGATGATCCCAATCTGGGAGAAGTTTTAAAAGATTTTCTTTACAACGAAGGTTATTCTGTAGATTGGGAAACAGACGGATATTATGGTAAAGAAAAAATCAATCGCCGAAAATACGACTTATGTATTCTTGACATCATGCTACCGAAAATAGATGGTTTTCAGATCGCTCAGTCCCTGCGGCAACATGATCAGGTTACCCCGATTATTTTCTTAACCGCACGAACACTTAAAGATGACCGGATTAAAGGGTTTCAGGTAGGTGGGGATGATTACCTGACCAAGCCGTTTAGCACAGAAGAGCTAAGCCTTAGGATAAAGGCTATTTTAAGACGAACAGGGCAAATACATGAAGATACTAAAAAAGCAGTTTTCAACATAGGCAAATATGAATTTGATTATTATAATCTTTCCTTAAAATACAATAACAATAACGAAGCAAACTCACTTACCAGAAAAGAAGCCGACTTACTTGCTTTGCTTTGCAAGAACAAAAACAACCTTGTCTCACGCGAAAAAGCCCTCCGCGAAATATGGGGCGAGAATGACTACTTTGCAGGAAGAAGCATGGACGTTTTTATTACCCGCCTGCGGAAATACTTAAAGCATGACAAAAATATTCAGATCAAAAATATTCATGGTACAGGTTTTCGCCTGGAAATAGATGAAGATTAAAACATTACTATAAATATTGAAACCACTCATGTTTCATGCTCCATGATACAATTTGTCGGATTTTGGCCTGATTTCACATCAATACCTATTTAGTATCTGTCAATAAAATAAGTGTTTAGTTCATAATGTTCAAGTTCAAAGTTTACCCCATTTTTTTATCGGGGCCTGCCCCGCATTTATCGGGGGCTTGCGAAGTATTTAAAACCAAGGAGTCCCGATTGTAACATCGGGATGACTGTTTTAAATACGAGCATAACGCAGAAATTGGACATTATGGCAAACACTATTTAATGGCTTTCTTCCATCCCAGCTTATTCATTTGCCAAATAATAATAGTGGCGGTAACACCTACAAGGATCAAATAAATAATCGCTTCCCGAAATTCGCCGAATATCAGTCGCCCGGTTCCGAATAAAGCAGACATGATCATAACGGACCCGGCTAACCAGTTGACCAGCAACCGGCCGTAGCCACTATCTCCTTTTACCTCAGGCATTTCGGCTGCTATTCTTTTCCAGCCTCTGCCTCCGGGATGAACACGTTTATAAAACGATTTTAATTTATCCTCTTTAGTTGGTGTCGTTAAAAATGTTACCGCAAGCCAAATCACTGTTGACCATATTACGATAATGATCAGGATCCACTCATACATCAATTCTGTATGAATTTTTAAATAAGGATAAATGAGATAAGGAGCTGTCATAGCAGCAATTTCCGACCAGGCGTTTATGCGCCACCAAAACCATCGCAATATTAAAACAGAGCCAATTCCTCCACTACAGGCCAGGATAAATCGCCAGGCATCCGAAATTTTGTCAAATTGCGTAGTAACAATCAGTGAGAAAAATAACAGCACAAAAGTCGTAATCCGTGATATCTTAACATAATAGCGTTCTTCAGCACCCGGTTTGATAAAAGGACGAAAAAGGTCGTTGATAATGTAGGAGGTCCCCCAAACAGTCTGGGAAGCAATTGTAGACATATAGGCAGCTAAAAAGGCAGCAAGCAATAATCCTAACAATCCGGCCGGCATTATATCCCGGATAACCATCACATAAGTAGCTCCTTTATCAGGCACATCGGGATAAAGCACAAGAGCTGCTAAAGCTACAATAATCCAGGGCCAGGGGCGAATAGCAAAATGTGCAATATTAAACCACAGAGTAGCTAAGAGCGAATGTTTCTCATCCTTAGCAGACATCATACGTTGCGCAATATAACCTCCTCCGCCCGGTTCCGAGCCGGGATACCAACTGGCCCACCATTGAACACCTAAATACGCAACAAAAGCCACAACACCCATCTTCAACATTTCACCCGTTGAAGACGTTTGACCGCCGGCTGTAACGTCCGGAGTAAACCGGAATATCCATTCCGGCAATTGTTCTTTCAGACCACTGATACCACCAACATCAGCATGATTAACTGCCATAACAGCTAATGCTATCGAACCTGCCATAGCAATTATAAACTGAAAAGTATCCGTGAAAGAGATACCCCACATACCGGAGAGAGACGAATACAAGGCGACAAACAACATCATCATTCCAACAATCAGCAATTCAGCAGAAAAATGAATACCGGCGATATCCAAACCATCAATACCAAAAAAGCTGATCTCCGGTAACATTACACTAACAATCTTTACCATCGCCAGATTAACCCAGGCAATAACGATAACATTCATAAATATGCCAATGTATACTGCACGCAATCCACGCAAAAAATCAGCTCTCTTTCCACTATAGCGAATACTGACAAATTCACAATCGGTTAGAATACCGGCGCGGCGCCATAACCTGGCAAAGAAAAACACAGTCAGCATACCACCAAAAAGCATATTCCACCACAGCCAGTTTCCGGCAATTCCATTCTCTGCCACCATCTCTGTAATGGCCAAAGGAGTATCAGCAGCAAAAGTTGTCGCTACCATACTTGTCCCGGCAATATACCATGGCAAATTTCTGCCACTTAAGAAAAAATCGCCTGTGGAACGACTCGCTCGTTTGGCCATATAAAACCCTATGGACAAACTTATCACAAAATACAACAGGATAATAATCCAATCTATGGTTGCTAAACTCATTATTACTGCTTTTATGAATATCTAATCTGACTTAACGCATGAATCAGGTTACTTTATTCCAAAAGTAATTTTTATAATAGCCGGCTGAACAATTCACATAATATGTTTTCCATAGAATTATTAACAAAAAATACAGGCTAAATCCCATATTTTTTCTGGAATTCGTCAGTTTTTTCTTTGACTGATATCATCTTTTAGCCTTTACAGAATAATTTTCCCAATTTGTTAAATTATACATAATAATTTTTAATCCCTGATATTATGTTTTTTAACGTATTATTTTAGAACAATTCTAATTTATCGCTTAGTTATCACCATTTCTTTTATAGCCCTTGATTAATAGTTGGAACAGAAAATTAGTATTGTTACTTTTGTAACAAGAAAAGAAGCTGTTTATATTTATGCAGGTTTACAAAAGAGATGTGTTTTTATAACTTTACCACAAATAATTAAAGCTTAAACTATGTACACACCTGAAACTATAGCATCAATAGGATTTATAGAAAAGAAAGAAAAGCTTTCTTCTCTAAAATCTCCTGTAAACCATAATGAGTTTATTCTGGAATCTGTCAGGCCTTATCCGGGTTATTATTCACCACAACATGTTCCCAATTGGAGCTCCCAAAACAAGGTCAATTCGTTGTACCTTATCATTAAACCATTTGAATGTTTTAATGAGGCCCGTATTACCAGAATTACGCAAAACGTGCGGCAGATCATCAAAGAGGTGGAAGCAGTTCCTGGAAGAGTCAATATATCCGGTAAAAATTTATCATGCATACGGGTCCATCTAAAATCACCGTATATTATACCCGAAATCACAGAAAAATACGCAGAATACAATGTAAATTTTCAAAAGAAAAGAAAAATAAGTGACATTGACTGTATGATAAAAATACAGAAATTCATATCCATGAAACTGATCGAAGACGGTGTTTATCAGGATACAGACAATCAGGCAATCTATTATATCATAATTCCAAAAGAACTCTCATGGGATAGCTTTGAAGCTGTCGCATTAAGGGCTAAGAACAGTCTGGAAATTTACAACTTTGATGCAGCTCTTGCCAGT
>JBNJGZ010000128.1:0-5906 GCA_051748065.1 Bacteroidota bacterium | reverse complement strand
TAATTTTGATTTATAAATGGAATAATTTTCATCATCAAAGCATACAAAGTAGACTTTCATCGGAAATTTATTATCCGCCAGAAACTCTTTTGCGGTCTCAATTGCAATATCAGCAGCCTTATCCTTCGGGAAATGATAGACACCTGTACTGATATTCGGAAATGCTATGGTTTCAAACTCATTCATTTTAGCTATCTCCAAACTGTTTCTATAAGCATCTGCTAACAGTTTTTCTTCATTGTTTTTTCCTCCGTTCCAGACAGGCCCTACGGTATGAATAATAAAACTTGCCGGCAACTGATGCCCTTTTGTAAGCTTAGCTTCTCCGGTTTCTGCACCTCCCAGGGTTTCACATTCTTTTTTAAGATAAGGTCCGGCGGCGCGATGTATAGCACCGTCAACACCACCTCCTCCTAATAATGTTTTGTTCGCTGCATTTACAATGGCATCCACTTCCATTTTCGTGATGTCCTCTTGTGTTAATTCTATTCGATCCATATATCTTTTTTTTGTTTGGTGTTCAGTGTTTTGTGTTCGTTGTTGGCTGATTTGCTAACTCATCGCTTATTTCTCATTGCTTCTTTCGCATCATCACACCATCGCATCATCGCACTTTCGTTCTCTTAGTTCTCTTCGTTCGCTTAAGTCGCTGAAGTCGCCACCTACTACTTACTATCTACTATCTACCAATCCTCCCTAGTCATCAAAAGGGCGGGAAACAATTAGCTGAGTATTATGATAACTCACAACCTCTACTTCCTCTCCTTTTTCGATATATCCAATCTCTGCAGTGGCATCATAAATATCGTCTTCAATCTGGATCTTTCCGGAAGGCCTTAATACTGTGTAAGCTGTTCCTTTATGGCCGATCATACTTTTCATGGTACTATCTGCACTGGTATATCCGGTTGCAGCGGTAAGCTCGTCTTGTAGGGCCAAATTTTTAATAAATCTTCCTGAACTACCGGAAAAAAGTTTCATACTTATAAAATAGCTACCAACCAGGGCAAGAAATGATGCAATAATGACCGTCAAAAAGGCTTTAATAAGACCGGTTAATTCAATATTGCTAAAATTAAACCCCACATTGCCCACCAGACTCAGTGTAAGCCCGGCTACAAGTAAACCAATACCACTAATTCCGGCTACACCAAAGCCGGGGATTACAAAAATCTCTACCGCTATCAAAACCAGTCCTGCAATAAATAAGAGAATCTCCCAATGTTCCGCCAGCCCTTCCAGATACAAAGGTGCAAAATACAGTATAGCTGCAACAACAGCTGTCAGCAAAGCAAAACCTACTCCGGGGGTTTGCAATTCAAAATAAATCCCCCCGATGATCAACATGATCAGAATACCATTGATAAAAGGGCTTATCAAAAAGCCAATAATCTTATCTACTGCATCAGGTTCATATTTCAGAGTTTCATATTCATCAAAACCATAAGCCCGTATTACCTCATCTATGTTTGAGTAAATTCCCTCACAAAATCCATTTTCTTTAGCCTCGGAAGCCGTAAATGTCAACACTTTACCGGAGTCCACAACGCCCTCCACATACACATCCGGATCGACCATCGCCTCTGCTATTTTGGGGTCCCGGCCTGTGCTTTCAGCCGTGGAACGCATGGTAGAACGCATATAAGACTGGTATTTATCCGGGGCTGCTTCCTGATTTTGGTTGACTACCGTAGCAGCTCCTATATTTCCACCCGGTTTCATGTAAATACTGTCGCTGGCTATGGAAATTAAAGCTCCGGCAGATGCCGCATTATTGTCAATATAGACAATGACAGGAATTTTACTATTGAGGATTTTAGTCCTGATGGAATCGGCTGTCTCCACCATCCCTCCATAGGTATTCATGTGCAACAAAATCAGGTCAGCATCTTTTTCTTTAGCTTCACGGAAGTTTTTTTGGATCATCCGTAAAACGGGCGGAGCAATTTCTTCTTTTATATCAACAATATAAACGAGCTTGCTGCCCTGTTGCGCACTGTCTGTTTTTTCTTCAGAATAGATAGAATCAGACATCTGCTGTGATGTATCTGCAACTTGCTCTTCAGGCACATTTTGTGCAAAGAATTGAAGTGCGGCAAAAAGAAAAAGAAACTGTAATACTAATGGCTTCATTATGTTTTTGTTTATGTTGATTAGATTAAAAAAGCATCATCACTTTTTTACTTTGTGAATAGCATCAATGATTGTACCATCAACCCATTTCACCACCCCTACTATTTCATCCTCAAGTTTTGGTTTCTCCGGAACACCGCAGATATCTTCCGCTTCTTGTTTTAGTTCTTCAATAGATTTCAGAGGTAATCCGGACTCTTGAACTTTCTCTATCAGGTCTTTTCTATTCGGATTCACCGCAATTCCCCGTTCAGTAACAATCACATCAATCAGTTCACCGGGACCGCAAAGCGTTGTCACTTCATCGCGGATGACGGGTATCCGGTCACGAAACAAAGGAACCGGCAGTATGGTTGTCCGGGCAAATAAACAGTTTTGCCAGCCTCCAATGCCATGTAACATATAACCGTCTGAATGAGTTACTACATTGGCATTAAAATTCACATCCACCTCTGTGGCACCTAACATCACTACATCCACCATGGAAGCAAAATTCCCTTTCCCATGATAGTTATAGCTTGTAAACGGACTTGTATTGACATGATTGGGATTTTCCCGCATCGATCGTACACCTTCCAGATCGAAGGTTTGACCATCCAGAATATAATCTGCCAGTCCTTCTTCCAGCATCTTCACAGGATATTTATTCGATCCGGCACGGATAAACCGGGCTTTGATATTCCTCTTTCGCATCATATCGGCAAAGAACTCTCCAACAGCCAAAGATGTTCCTCCGGCTCCGGATTGGAAAGAAAACCCATCTTTGATAATTCCTGCGGCATCACAAAACCGGGCTGTTAGGTCAGCGATTTTCAACCGGTCCGGGCTTTTTGTTATCCGCGTAGTACCCGAAACGATTTTTTCCGGAATACCGACTTTATCCACTTCCACGGTAAAATCAACCAGGTTTCCGTTGATTTGCCATGGGATACATGGAAAATCGACTAAATTATCCGTAACTACGATCACCCTGTCCGCATATTGTGCATCGGCGAGCGCAAACCCCAGCAAGCCACAAGCCGCTTCACCGTTGACGCCATTAGCGTTACCAAAGGCATCAGCTGCCGGTGCGGCAATCACAGCGATATCAATATGAACTTCGCCGTCCTGAACCGCCTGGTAACGTCCACCATGGGAGCGCAACACTCCCGTGCCTTTCATATTCCCTTCCGAAGCATACCGGCCCAGCGGCCCGTTCATACTACCTTCGATCCTGTTAATAACACCATTTTCCATGTGGTCAATCATAGGTTCATGACACGGAAAAGAGGCCGACGGAAACCAGCGAAGGTCTTTTGCTCCCAGTTCGGCAGCTATATCAAAAACCTGATTGGCTATAACATCGCCATTTCTGAAATGATGATGTGTAGAAATTGTCATCCCGTCTTTAAGACCGGATTTTATTAAAGCCTCTTTGAGTGAAGGCTGGCGCTTATCTCCGTCATCCGGATAATCGATACAACTTCTATTAGGCGGTGCATACTTATGTCCTGTTGGCTTGTGTTTTCCTACGCCTTTGAAAGGTATATGTTTCTCCCCGTTTATTTCTTCAGGGACAATGCGCCCTGCTGCATTGCGGGTTAGTTTATCGTATTTTTTCACCATAGTATACTTTTTTTAATCTTCGCTATTCCAATTTTCACTTAGTAATCCTGTTTTTACAGCCACATCGATCTGCCGTTGTGCTCTTTTCACCACAGGTGGATCAATCATTTTAGAACCTAAAGCCACCACGCCATGTCCCTGTTCTTTAGCCTCCTGAAAAGCCAGGTATATTTTTTTGGCTTTTTCCAGTTCTTTTTCTGAAGGAGCAAAAGACTCTTTAACAATAGGAACCTGTCGGGGATGGATGCATCCCATTCCTTCAAATCCAAGCTGCTTAGAACGGAGTACATTTTGCCTGAGTGCTTCCGTGTCGTCAATATTGGAAAAAACCGAATCGATAGGTTGGATTTTAGCGGCTCGGCAGGCATTAACGACCTGACTTCTACCATAAAAAGACTCTATACCTTCATCGGAGCGCAGTGTTCCCAAATCTGCCGTATAATCCTCTAATCCGATAGCCATAGCAACTATGTTATCGGCGGCGGTGGCTATCTCGTAGGATTTTATAACCCCCAAAGCACTCTCAATTATTGGCATCAGCCAGACCGGAGTATCGATATTGTGTGTCTTTTTCAATTCCTCAATCCTGGCATTAACCGATTTTATCTGCTCTTGCGATTCGCATTTGGGTACCAAAATCAGATTAACACCATGCGGGACAATAAAATCCAGGTCATATATTCCTTGCGGGACCTGGTTGATGCGCACCATACGCTCAGCTCCGTAAAACTTGAGATTCCTTAAGGCATTGCGTACCAGAAACCGTGCTTCATACTTTTTGTCGGGCGCTACCGCATCTTCAAGGTCTAAAATTAATCCGTCCGGATGATGCACACCCGCATTGAGCATTAACTTGGGCGAGTTGCCCGGTAAGTATAGTCGTGTAAAACGATAACGTTCCCGGACACTTGGTTTGGTGTTTTCATCCCTGAAAGGCGGAAGGAAGCTAATGTCTTTTTGGGTCACTTTCTTCAAAGCAGCTTCCAGCCGGGCTTCCAGCACAAAATCCAAAGCTCCCGTGTCTTCTATCTGAATAACTCCATGAGTAAATTCAAAGGTTTTAGCTACATCTTCTGCCAATGTCCGGATATGATTGCCATAAAGTGTATCCACCTTGCTGTTAAGATGTATCTGCAGCGGCTCATCTCCGGGGATGACCTCAACATAACAGTCTGACCTTACTTTCGGACCTTTGTTTCCAGCGGAATAACTTTTATCTTGCATACATGTATATTTTAATGAGTAGATATAATTTGTACCCTTTGCTCTGGAGGCTATTTATCCCGGTCTTGATGCTCATTTTAATACGTCAAAACAGAATAAAAATACCTTATAATTTAAAAGCAACTGCTTCGCTCAAGGGCATTCTTTATTCATGATCAAAAACATGTACGAACATAAGAATAAATCGTCAATTCGTCAACATTTTTTTGTTTGCTTTTTTAAACGTTTCGAAAACATTCTACCATAATTTCGTGCCTACGGCACTATTTTACGCAATTGTCCTAAGCTCCAAACTCACCTCTTATCTCTTCGTTCGCTAATCCCGATAGCTATCGGGTCGCTTAAGTCGTACCTTCATTCTCTTAGTTACTAAATTAACTTAATTACTTAAGAACTAACATCCTCACCCCCGGCCCCTCTCCATGCTGGAGAGGGGTGTGGGGTGAGGAATTAACCATTGAATTTACGCCCGCCAAGCCGGCGTTTTCTCAAACTACCATAATTCCATACCTACGGCACTATTTTACGCAATTGTCCTAAGCTCCAAACTCACCTCTTATCTCTTCGTTCGCTAATCCCGATAGCTATCGGGTCGCTTAAGTCGTACCTTCATTCTCTTAGTTACTAAATTAACTTAATTACTTAAGAACTAACATCCTCACCCCCGGCCCCTCTCCATGCTGGAGAGGGGTGTGGGGTGAGGAATTAACCATTGAATTTACGCCCGCCAAGCCGGCGACTACCATAATTTCGTACCTACGGCATTATTTTACGCAAATCTCCAAACTCACAACTCACCTCTCATCTCTTAGTCACTTCGTTCGCTAATCCCGATAGCTATCGGGTCGCTTAAGTCGTACCTTCATTCTCTTAGTTACTAAATTAACTTAATAAACTTAATTAATCAGTCGCTTATTTTTCATTATAGCTCCATCTCAGCAAAT
>JBNJGZ010000127.1:0-5918 GCA_051748065.1 Bacteroidota bacterium | reverse complement strand
TTAGTCAGTTCCGGCTTCTCTGACCAGTTAATTACCGGGATTTCAGATCTGTAAATATTATCTATCCGTTGCAGATTTTCCCCATCTACACTAAAATTTCTGTTAGCGATAAACAAGTTAACCAATTTGCTGAGTTTGGCCTTATTTACGACAACTTCTTCATCGCATGAATAAAACACATCATTCTTGTCTTTATCTGTTCCGGCAATAAATTTTGCTCCTTTTGGAATTACAGCCTCATGAGCTTCTTTGTCAAGAACAAAGCTTAAGTAAGCCCTGTCATTCAAAGCACTTTTCTCTGATTGTTTTAGGATATTCCTGTAATAATAATTTAAGTATTTTGAAGTAAGTTGATTCAATTTACCCCGGGGAAATTCATACAGTTTCAAAAAAGCCAGCAAAAGAGCAGTTTCGGGATAGTGATTGTCAGTATCTAAAGAATCCTCCAAATTCCGAAGTGCTTTTTGCCTTAAACTTATTACCGCTTCATAAAAGATTTGAAAAATACTTTGAAGCGCATCTGCTGAAGAGCTCACTTTATCCTGAACAGTTTTGCCCTGATAAATAACAGTTGAAGGCTTCACTTCTGACAACTCCCAGATAAAACCAAAACAGTCAAAATCAAAATCAAGTGTCAGATTAACCGTGTTTTTATATGAGGCAGCCAGGGTAAAGGCTTTAAATTTTTTCAAAGCCCCGGAAAGTTTGGTTTCGATTATGTTTGAGATTTCATTTCTAAACTCAACCTCTTCTTGTTGAAAATCTTCAACATCCTTAAGGTTTTTATACCAGGTATCAATTTTCTTTGCAATCTGATATATTTCAACAAAAGACTCTTTTAAGTATTTCTTCTTTTTTTCAATTTTATTAAAGGCTACAGCGCGACTAACAAATTTTTTAAATTTTTCTTCCAGTTCAGCAGGCTTTATATAAGAAATTGCTGCCAAAATAACAGCTTCATCTCTTAAAAAATCAGACCAATCGCCCTCTGCTTTATTTTCCAGGTTGTAATGCTTTATAAGTTTTGACAAACCAAAAGAATATACAAGATTATCAATAAAACTGTGTTCATCAATATTGATATAATCTGGTTCAAGTTCTTTTGAAAATCTACCTTTTTGGCTGCAACCTGTAAAATTGAAATAATTTATATTTTCCTTTTGATCCATAATTAAGTAATAACCTCTTTTTGATGGTTAAATTTTCTGTCACTAATTATCCGGCATATTTGAAACGTCGGTACCCTCTAATAAATAATATGGATAAACAATATTATTTCTTTTGTTCGTCTTACGAATTCTGTAGTCAAGAGAAATTTCCAGAATGCCTTCATAAAAATTCTTCGATGACACCGAAACCTCATCCAAAAAAACCCTTGGCTCAAAATGCAGCACAGCACTATGAATAATTTCTTTCGCCTGATTAATAAGGCCTTCATGTATTGACTCAAAATTCAATATTGAAAGGTCACAGCCATACTCAGGTTGCATAACTCTTTCTCCCGGGGCGGTGGACAAAAGAATGAACAAGCTCTCGCGAATATCCTGTTCCTCAGAAACCAGTGTTACACTTTTAGATTTTCTATCAAACTCCGGTGGAAATTTCCAACCTATTCCTAAAAAAGTTCTTTTATGATTCATTGTTGTATTGTTTCATTGTTGTATTGCTTTTAAAACCTTAAGAGGCGGAAATCCATGTAAATACATTATTTAAAATAAAACATTCAATCCACATCCCTTCTATTAAAATCAGCCTCCGACAATTACAGTTGGACAACCGACAACCACTGAACCACCGTGGGCTGTTGAATCACCCATTCTTGCTGCGGGCTGTCCACCGATCAATACAGTGGTTGAGCCTTTTACAATAGAATCCGGCGGACCAACACAGGTTGCACTATCCCCAAGCCTTGCTGCCGGCATACCACCAATTAAAACAGTTGGTTCACCCGGAGGTAAAATTGTTCCTCCTACATGAGGCACAGGCGGAGTACCCGGTGTAACCATGGGACATGTATGCATATCTCCTACTCTTGCTGCTGATGACATAATACTGTCTTTTAAAGTTATATTAAACCAAATTAGTTTATCATTACCATACCACCTTTAATCACTGTTTGAGCAGAACCATTCAGTTCACAATTTGCACCTTCTGCCGCAAACTTGGCTTGCCCTTTATTTTCAATATTTACACCCTCCACTCCTACATCTCCGGTGGCACTAAGAGAAATATCCCCCTGAGAAGACAATTCAATATTTCCCTTTGCATTTATCGTTATATCTCCCGCACTTTCAAGGTTGACTCCATCAGAAGACATTTCTACACTATTATCATTCATATCTTTTATGCTTATAATACCTTCATTATCATCCAGGGTGATCGTATTTTCCTCCGGTGTTTCTATTATTATGACTTTATTTTCTTCATCAAAGGAAATCTTAAGCTTTTCTTTTGTCACAATAGATTTAATATAGTTTTCCTCTGCCGGCTCTTCGGGTGGTACATTTGTTTTATTATGTACTGCACCTAAAACAACAGGACTTTGAGGATCCTGGTTTATAAAGCCCACAATAACTTCATCGCCAACTTCCGGATAAAAGAAGATACCGGCTTCTTCCGTGGCATACAATGAAGTTAACCGAGCCCATAACGTTAACGTTTCCGACTGCAAAGAAGGAATAGAAACTTTGATCCGATACTGTCCATTTTCATCTTCATGAATTTGGTCCACTATTCCAATATGCAACCCATTTATCGGTGGAATTAAACCTGAAGCAGGAGGAGAAAACATATCTGGTTTTTCCTCTGAATACCAGTCAGGTGAAAGACCAAGACCCAAATTTGTATGATATTCACCTCTTTCTATCATATGTTCCACGGAAGATACAAATACCTCACCATTGAACTGATCGCTAAATCCATCCAGATTGACAGTATCACCAGGCAGAATATTGTTGTAACCGTCAATCGTAATACTCCCACGGACCTTGGACCATTCAGATTTAGCATGTCGAGCAGAAGCCCATTCTGTCATAACTTCCATAGGGATATTAGCACTCGTACTCAGAAGATACTCATCTAAACCTATTACATCAGCCAATTCCGAGGAGGATTGATTGCCTGCCTTATTGGCTGTAGGGGCGGAAGAACTTGCTTCAACGACTTCCTGATTATCCATATCCCAGGAAACACCTTTAACAGAGCTAAGCATATTTTTTGCATCAATATAGGCATCAAACGAAATAACTCCTTCATCAGGTGCTAAATCAAGAACTGCTGAAGATGTTTCGGGTTTTTTAATATTTATTTCTCCGTCGGAATTGATCAATATCATGCCATTAACTTCTGCACGTTGATTGACAAAATCCCAATCGGTAATATAATTTTGCAATAGCTCAGGATGCTCATAACTTGTGCCTTCTACATTAGCCGACATACCGGAATATTCACCTAAAATCTCTGATATAACATCGCTATCAGGTTTGGCTGTAAATATTTTATTTTTCCTACCCACTGTAGTTTTAATAGCCTCATCCTTGCATTCTATTTCCAGCATAAACCTGCCCTGCGATATTTTAAGCCCGTGCCTGATCACTACACCTTCAAAAATGGTTTCGTCTTCAGAAGCATAACCGGCATCAATTCTTATCTCAGATCCCGGATTAAAGTTGCCTGAATCACTTACTTCATAGCCTTCATTATCAGAAAAACCACCATCCACAACCCGTAGATAAGCGGAGGCAACTCTATTTACTGCCTTTAAAACTGATACTGAAATGATACGGTAACTTCCCGGAATTTCCCGTCCATTACAAAATATCTTAAATGTTACCGGACTTTTTACAATATCTTTCAAATTTACCGACATACAATACTATTTTATAGGTGGAAACACAAGTTCTGTTCCCGGTTTAATATCTCTGAAGCTTATTAAATTATTCACTTTTGCAACTTCATGAAACATTTGCCGCCTGCCATAAATTTCTTCACAAAGCATGGGAAGGTTATCGCCTGCTTTAACAGTTACAACATGAGTGAGATCCGGAGATTGTTTATCTTTCATGGCAGCTTCGGTCCCTGGATCCACAGTTCCGATAAAAGTTGCATTGATCTTTGCTCTGAGGGGAACTCCTTCTGATGAAAATAAAGTATAATTAACGTCAAAATTTTTTATCCGCCCATAAAACACCTGGTTATTATACTTAAAAAAGGAGATATCACCCCATTTAATTTTCACATAAGGTACCTCATGTACACCACCAACATAATAATAACACGTTTTCTTAAAAAGTTCGACCTGATCCTTAACTCTTACTATAGAGGTTTGGTTATCAGATAAAGCACCTGTGCCATCAAGAAGCAATTCAAAACTTACTTGTTGTGAACTGCATCCGGTGAATTTTCGTTCAGGTATTATTGCTGCACCTTCCCCATCATCTTCTCCCTTATCATAATTAACTGCATATTTTGTCTGAATTGAAGCAGGATTAACCTGGGCCTCAAATGTATCAGTTTTTTTACTTGAAGGACCGTCCTCTCCAACTTCATAGCCAATTATTGTAAGATGATTCATAAAATCATTAATATTTTAGCGTTCAGTTTCTCGTTTCAGTTTTCTCAGTACATTTTCTGTACAATCTTTCACTAATCTTTTATATGCTGCCTCATTCATTCTGATTGCCTCATTACTTGTACTTTGTTCCTGTTTTCCGGTAACATTAAACTTTACCTTTAATTCTTTAATTTCTATAGCCATGTTAAATAAATTCAATTTCAAAATTCGTATAGTTAAAAGTAATGGTCTCAATTGCCAATTTATTTTCCATTGCATTGAAGCCATTTAGTTCCCATTTTGTGGGATATGCATCATTTATGACCCACATGATAATAGGTTCATTCTTTTCATTCATTAATAAAATAACAATATCCTGAGTTTGTATCTTTTCGGGAAATCCTTTATTTATCGTATCTTTTACCCAATATAAAATTTCTGAACCCAAATTGAACAACCCTCTTTTTAACACAAGGGGGGTTGTTTTAATCTGTTTCGGCAAATGATAGACAAGATCATTTTCTCCCCCGGCATTAAAAGGTTCAGTCTCTAACTCTGCTGACAATCCGGATATCTCTGAAAAACCGGCTTCATTAAAATCAGTTTTACCGAGAATGTTCACATTATATCTGAACCCTACAGCAGGCTCATTCTGATTATAGCTATCATTGATCAACATAAGATATTGTATGATGAAAGTTTAAAAAAAGGAATACCCGGAGAACGTTTTATAGGTCTCCGGATATCATTTTGAAACAGAATTCTAACCTTAAAACTATTCATATTCAACCTCAAAACCCTCATGAGCAAGTTCAATTGACTCAATAGCTATTTCATTTGCATCGGATTTCAAATCGGGACCTGATACTTTTGTCGGGAAAGCATTTGTAACTGTCCATGTAACTACAGGCGATTCTTCTTCATCCAGCAGCTGTATGATAACTTCTTCACGACGTTCGGGGTCAGTCTGAACATCTTTAAACCACTCCCAGAATGATGAATCACCAGCATAAACGCCTTTTTTCAGAGTGATATTTCCATGTTTTTTCAAACCCGGAATTCTTTGCTTGATATACGTTGGGTCATCCCCGGCTCTGTATTCAATAAACTCTGTTTCCATTTCAAGACCTGTTACCTCCTGAAATCCGATATCTGTATCACCCATTTCTACTTTAAAGTGAAACTTTGGAACGGGCCACATTTCTTCAGCCATAATTATAATATTTTAAGTTAGTAATAATTTTAATTAATTCTCAAATTATGATTGTTGCATTTTCTGCTGGAAAGTAATTACAATAAATTCAGCAGGACGTGTTATAGCAACTTTTACAGTAATATTCATAATGCCATCAAGCACGTCATTGGA
>JBNJGZ010000126.1:0-5931 GCA_051748065.1 Bacteroidota bacterium | reverse complement strand
TCGCGTAATGCTTTAAAATCGCGTTTGCGATAAGGAATATATTCCAAAATTGCAGGAACCGGACTCTGCTCCGCATGATCAGGGACCCAAAGCTTTGCAGCCAGTTGGATCCCATCTGACATTGGAATTTGTATATGCTCAATTACTTTTACCATAATATTTATACCATTTAAAATGAATGATTTATTTTATAAATCTAAAATTAGTTTGACCATGTTAAAATTACAAATAATTAGACTTGAAAATTAACTATAAAAATCTTTTCTGAAAAATTGCATAAAAACTAAACTCCCTGATAATAAACAAACAATAACAAGAGAAGATAGTTTTATGAGATTAAAGATATTTCCTTGCCCGTCATTTGGAATAGTATCCCAGCCACTTGCGGATGATCAGTCCGAAGATCACAGCATTAAAAAAGGTAAACATACCATAGACAACGGCAGGCAACGCCATTTCATGGCTCCCGAGAAAAGCAGCGCCACCCGCGATGGTAATAGCCAGTGCACTGTTTTGTATGCCAACTTCCACGGATAAGGTGATCTGCTTAGCCATATTGAAACGAAATAGGCGGGCAGCAAAATACCCGATAAACATCCCGATAACATTCATTGCAAAAACGTATGGAGCGATTTCCAGATAACGGGAAAGGCTGGTCATACTCCCATCATTTTTTTCAAAAATAACAAAAGAATAGACAACAGCTAACAGAACAACAGTTCCATACTTTAAAATACCTTCCAGTTTATCAGCTCGTTTGGGTGTTCTTGCGCGAACGATCATCCCGATAATTACCGGAATTATGATCATCAGAAAGACACGGGAAATCGTGTACAAGACGGGCATGTGGATATAGGCCGATTCAGCCAAAAAAGTATTTAACGCAATATGAACGATGATCGGAATTGAGATCAGAATAATAAAACTATTCACCGAAGTTAATGATATCGATAAAGGGACGTTTCCTTTAAGATAATAGGTAATAAGATTGGATACTGCACCTCCCGGGCAAGCAGCAATAATGACAATCCCGACTTTAACCTCTGGCGACAATCCGGAAATACCGGCAATACCAAAAGCCAGTAAAGGAAGTAAAACCATCTGACTGAAAAGTCCAACGAAAAAAGAGCCCGGATTATGAACGATCCGCCGGAAATCTTGTAAGCGCAGACCTAACCCAAGATTAAACATGATAATACCGATGACAACCGGTAAAAGATATGTAGATGCAAAAGACCCTCCCATGAACAAATATTAATATCGTCAAATACGACCGTTCAAAAGTAACAAATCCGGAACTGATTTTAATGAATTTTGAAATAATTTTTATGAATCCGAAAGCATATCGAAATTTTCAGAAAGGTAGTAGTAATAGTTTTTTCCATCGTAATCCATTTTGATCACATCCCAGGCCATTAGTTTAACAAAGACATCGCGGGTTTTAAAAAAATCAAGGTCCTTTTGTTTTCTGTAATGCGAAAATGTTGTTCTTCCGTGAGACTCAAGGTAACGTAACAATTGTTTTTCATTATCGGAATACTGCAAAACAACTTCATCGGTTTGCTTTTTCAGCTGATCGGCCAGGACAAAAATGCCGTTTGCCAGGATATTCTCATCACCGCGGCGCAAATACACTTTATATCTTCCTGTTTTATCAGGTGCTTTAATTAATTCTCCTGTGGTTTGGTCAACGGAAACTTCAAAAACAGTTTTACCTTCTATGTTCCAGACGACATAATCAAAATTCACACGTGGTTTACAATACAAGTCGGCAGCAGACTCAATCATATAATACTCTTCATCCGTCCGTACTCCGGCAATAGCTCCATTATCCTTCACTCCTACCAACAGTCGTCCTCCTTCTGTGTTAGAAAAAGCTGATAATGAACGGGCTATCTTCTTTACATCAGATATCTCAAATTTGAAATCCTGCTGCTGATGTTCACCTTCTTTTATCTTTTTTTTGATATATTCACTCACTGTCTTATTTTTTTTTATAACGCAAAAGCTTGAATTTTGTTATCAGATGGAAAAGAAACAAAAAACCACCTGATGATAAGACATTAAAGTCAGGTAAAACAGACATTTAACTTTTAAAAAAAATTGATTTGAGACGCGATCTATAAAATAAACTCAACATCACGACAGCTATTGATACCTGCCGGTCAATTCACTCTGTCAAATTTTTCTTAATAATATCCAGAAGGGCTTCTTTTTTCAGGGGTTTAGCGATATAATCATTACAACCGGCCTCAATAGCTTTCTCGCGATCTCCTTTCATGGCAAAAGCCGTTTGAGCAATAATAACCAGCTCTTTATTAAATCCCCTGATTTTCCTGGCAGCAGTATAACCGTCCATGTCGGGCATTTTAATATCAAGCAATACAACATCCAAATCAGAGTGCTTTCTACACATCTCCACAGCTTGCTCTCCGGTTTCAGCAAAGACTAGCTCACGAGCATACTTTTTAAAGAGCGTTTTCAGAAAAAAAACAGAGTTCTTTTCATCTTCTGCAATCAAGATTTTTAAGCTATAGGGGTTAATATGTTTTTCGTTGGCTTCCAAAGCATTAAGATTTATTTGTTATTCGCTTTCTTCACTATTTTGTTTGGGCAAAGTAAAATAAAAATGTGTTCCCTCGTTAATTTTGGATTTTACATCGATTTTTCCGCCCAGCTTTTCCACATAAGCCTTCGAGATTGCCAGTCCCAGCCCCAGGCCTTCATACTCCCGCGATAAACTTCTGTCCGCCTGAATAAATCGATCAAAAACAGATTTCAATTTATCGTGTGCTATTCCCACGCCGGTATCCCGGATAAAGAATTCAATATTTCCGTTTTGCCAGGAATAGCCAAAATATACACGACCATTATCGGTGAATTTAATGGCATTTTGCAGCAATTGTTTTAAAACTGTATGCAATTTTTCCCGGTCAGTGAAAAACATAGCCGGGGAGCCCGCGTTGGCCTTTTTAACAACAAATGCTGTATCTTTTTCTTCCGCTTTTGGCACTAAAGAAGCGTAAAGTTCATCCACCAGGGTGTTAACATCAAAATTCTCATACTTAAACTTTACATTTCCGGTTTCAATCTTCGATATCTCCATCAGATTATCAAGGGTTTCAAGCATACGTTTTCCGCTTTCTTCTATAAACCGTATAAATTCCTTTCTTTCAAAATTTGTTACATTCGGATTATTTAAAAGTCCCATAAACCCTAAGATACCATTCATCGGAGTACGGATCTCATGACTAAAGTTAGCCAGAAAAACAGATTTCAGGCGATCACTTTCTTCAGCTTTTTCTTTGGCTTTTATCAGTTCTTTTTCTTTCTCCTTCTGCTTTGAAATATCAATGGTCGTTGTGGCAGCATAAGAAGACTCATTTTTATCACCTTTTATGAAGATGCTATTCATAAGAAACGGAATATCATTTCCATTCCGGTCTTTTACCCATATCTCCTCATTGGCAATATAATGATCGTCTTTCAGTTTTTCAGTCAGAGAATTAATTTTACTCATCATCTCTTTTGAATGTATCTCGTTTAAATATTTTCCCTGAAGATTTTCAGGAGTATATCCTAATAAGGAAGCAAAATAATGGTTTACATACATCATTTTACCTTCGATATCTGTTATTCCTATGCCATAACTCGCATGATCAGCAACTGTTTTAAATTTATTCAGTTCTCTTTCTTTTTCCTTTCGCTCATACAAGTTCACTAAAATTTGT
The DNA here is from genome assembly GCA_051748065.1 of Bacteroidota bacterium. GTDB lineage: Bacteria > Bacteroidota > Bacteroidia > Bacteroidales > PWNQ01 > PWNQ01. The sequence goes on along the minus strand of JBNJGZ010000126.1, from coordinate 2,200 downwards.
GAGAAAACTTTTAACAATTCCTGTGCATCCTCATTTACTGAATGATAGTCCCTGACGAAGTCATAACCTATAAAGCCGATACATTCGTCTTGCTTCATTACGGGAATAGATAACAAACTCTTAATCTGCTGACTAGATAATATTTCATACAGATCATTTTTAGGCATTTGGTTAATGTCAGGTATGTACACCGGTTTATTTTGAATATGACTATTAATCCAGTCAGGGAACAAATCAAGCGAAACGTTTTGCAGATTGTCTATCTGCGACTCGATACCTTCCTGGCACCATTCGTATGTGTTACTTGTTACTCTGTGATCAAAATCATAGTCAAAAACATACACACGATCAGCGCCAACAAATTGACCGAGTTTCTTTAATGCCTCATAAATAGCTTTATCCAACTCTGCCAGTGGTATATTAATAAAATTCGCAGATAATTGCATTAATAATTTTCGCAATTGACTCTCCTCAGATAACCTAACCTCAGCTTCTTTCTGAGCTGTAATATCATTTGAATATCCTATTACCTCAGTTACCTGATCGTTTTCGTCATATTTATATGGCTTTAGTCTGGTTTTATACCACCTGCCGGATAAAAACAACTCATAATCAACCCAGTCTCCATTAAAGGCTTGATAAAACCGATCTTTTAAGCTTTCATAGTTTTCCGTTCCTATAATATTTCGCAAATGTTCGCCTTTTACATGCAGAGTATCCTGGTAGTTATGCTTAGGAACAGCTCCCTCACTAAAGCTAACAATCATTTGGTTATCAGCATCTCTTTTATACCTGAAAATATGTACAGGCAGACCGTTTAATGTATCTTCTAATTCTTTTTTGACCTTTAACGTTTCTTTTTGATGTTCGTATATTTTAGTTACATCTTCAATTACAGCAACAACTCCGTCAAACGTATTTTCATCGGAAAAGGTTGGTGTTGCATTAACCGACAAATATTTGAATTCCCCTTGAATATAGGCTCCACAATGATGGTTATACAACGTTTTTTGGGCATGCTGAGCCTTAGTAAAAGGCAACTCATCATAAGTTATTGGCTCTCCCTGTTCATCAAAAAATTGTATAGATTCAAACAATGAAGAATTGCCAATTATATCTTTCTTATCAAAATCAAAAATAATTTCTGCTCGCTTATTCAGATAGTCAACGTCTCCGTTAACATTCGTTTTAACAATGCCAACGGGACTTATTTCAGTAAGGTCATGAAGAAAGTATTCTTTTCTTTGAAGTTGATAACGAGTGCTTTTATGATTTTTTTCCAGGCGGTACATATTAAAAGCAATAGAAATATCAGCAGCTAATTCACGAAATAAATTCTGCTCTTCCTCATCATAAAGAAATTCTTTAGGAATTGATGCTATAAAAAAACCTAACAAATGGTTTTCAACTTTTAAACGGATAGCAAACACTCCATTATCGCCATATTGATAAGCCAGCGGGCAATCTTTACATTCTTTATCAGGATCACGATGAATAATTAGCTCTTTCTTATTAAGCGCATCTTTGCAACAAGCAGGCCATTTGCCATTTGAAATTTGCTCAGCAAACTTCTTATAATTCTGATCTTTTAATGAGCCTGTAGCAAAACTAAACTCTTCGTTTGAGTCTGTTACAATAATTGAAGCATTGTGATAACCCCGGTTTTCAGTTAAAACATTACATATTTTCTTTGCTAATACTCTGGGATTTTTCTCCTGAATAATCAATTGGTTAACCAGTCGAATTGTATGTAGAACTTTTCTAAGGTGAGCAACTCTGTCCTTTTCGCTGTCGATATCTGATTTGCGGGTATTCATCCTGTGGAGTCTTCTTATTTAAATTTAAATATCCTTATGTATCTTAAAAGCATCAAATTTTACTTTAGTAAGTTTGACTTAAACCATCTTTCACTCTGAAAACCAGTGCTTATAACCTATAAAATTGCTTACTTGTTCGCATTATTAGAACAAGCAGAGAAATAAAAAAAATCTTATCATCAACGGTTCCGGCTTTTTGAGTAAAATTTTGTTTATAATGCTTATCTTTAATACAAGTAAACAAATTTTAATTCTACATTTTTAATCGCTAAAGTAATACATAAACAGAGTAAAAAACAAGTAGATATCATCTTTTGTTTATTTTTTTCCGGTTAATGAAAAAAGATGGCATACATCAACCCTTTTCAGTGTCTGCTAAAAAT
>JBNJGZ010000125.1:0-5937 GCA_051748065.1 Bacteroidota bacterium | reverse complement strand
ACGTAAAAACCCGTTTTCCGGGATAACACCAACCAGGGTAATGGCAATAATAATTAAAAACGTAATAAAAGCACCAATCAGGCCTTTCTTTTCCTTTTTCTTGATCTTATCATATTCTTCCTCGTGTTCAGCCTCCTCTCCTTCATACTTTCCAAGGCGGGGTTCCACCAATCGTTCTGTAACAAACGTACCCGCAATAGCAATAATAAAAGTAGACGCCACCATAAAATAGTAATTAGCGGTGGGGTTTACTTCATAAACAGGATCGACAATGCGTGCTGCTTCCTGGGAAAGACCGGCCAATAGCGGATCAATAGTTCCCAACACCAGATTGGCACTATAACCTCCCGATACACCGGCAAAGGCTGCCGCCATACCTGCAATAGGGTGTCGTCCGAGGGCATAAAAAATGATTCCCGCCAGAGGAACAAGTAAAACGTATCCGACACTGGAGGCTACGTTGGATAATATGCCTGCAAAAACAATAACAAATGTAATAAGGTGTTTGGGTGATTTTAATACCAGCACTTTGATTACGGCCTTAATTAATCCGCTTTGTTCGGCAATGCCAATACCTAACATGGCTACCAAAACAATACCTAATGGGGCAAATCCGGTGAAGTTTGTTACCATTTCAAGTAAAATCCGGTGAATGCCATCCTTAGAGAGCAGATTTACCGGTTTGATAACTTCATCGGTGGCCGGGTGAATGGCTTCCCAGCCCATAAAATGACCTATAGCAGAAAAAACTAAAGCTGCAAGAGCAAATAATGCAAATAATGTCGCCGGGTGGGGAAGTGCATTTCCAGCCCGCTCTGTCCAATCTAACATCCGCTGGAGAATCCCGCGCTTCTTTCCGTTTTCACTCATATAAACATAAGTTTCAGTGTTACATAAGTCAGCAAAAATAATAAGTTCTCGGATTCCGGGATGATTTCTTTCTTAATATCGTTCGGAAATCATACAATAGCTTATTTATTACGCTGCTTTACAGCTGGTTAAATAAACAATAAAAAATTATCAGGCTTAATTGAAAGGGCATCAGACGACGGATAATTTCATCATGTTTGTCTTTCCATACTGATCCAGAGGAGTTGAAGCAATATTAATGACAAAATCTCCTTTCCTGACCAATTTATTTTTTTGCAGGAGCATTAAAATATCTTCAATAGTATGATCGGTAGAAATAAATTTATCATAATAGAAACCTTCTATACCCCAGACAAGACTGAGCTTGCTCAGAATAGAATGATTATTGGTAAAAATAAATATTCTGGCTTTCGGTCTTTGTCCGGCTATTTCAAAGGCCGAATATCCGGAGTGTGTCATTCCTACAATCACGGAAGCCTTTACCTGTTCGGCCATTTCACAGGCATTGTAAACAATTGAGTCGGAAATAAAGCGCTCATTATTTAGCGTCTCCGGTGAAAAGTGTTTATAATAAATATCCTGATGCGATTCCACATAAGCAATAATTCGTTTCATCACCTTTACAACCTTCACAGGATTGTGTCCTATGGAGGTTTCCCCGCTTAACATCAACGCATCGGAGCCATCGAGAACAGAGTTCGCCACATCATTCACTTCAGCCCTTGTAGGAGAGAAATTGTTGATCATACCTTCCATCATCTGGGTGGCAATAATAGTAGGTTTGGAACGGGTCATACATTTCTTAACGATATCTTTCTGAATAAGTGGCACTTCTTCCAGAGGGATTTCTATACCTAAGTCACCCCGTGCAATCATTAGAGCGTCCGCTTTATCAATGATATTGTCGATATCTTCCAGAGCCTCCGGCTTCTCTATTTTGGCTACGATCAACGGGGATTTTTCCTGAATTTCACTACTGATATGATGCCTTAATTCAATGATATCGGAGGCAGAACGCACAAACGAAAGCGCTATCCAATGTACTTTCTGGCTTAGTATAAACTCCAGATCCTGCATGTCTTTTTCCGTTAAAGCAGGTAAACTTATCCTGGTGTTCGGAAGGTTAATCCCTTTACGGGAAAGAAGCTTCCCTCCATAAAGCACTTTTGTCTTTACCGTATCTTTATCTACCTGACAGACTGCTTCCAGAACAATACGTCCATCATCAATTTGTATTTGTTCACCCTCCCTGACATCTTTTGAAAATGCAGGATAATCGACAGGTATTGTTTCGCCTGTTTGCTCCGTTAACCCGGACTGTAGCAACAGGATATCACCCTCTTTAAGGTCAAGCGCTTCGTCTTTAAGATTTCCGATACGTATCTTCGGCCCCTGTAAATCTGCAAGTATAGCAGCATGACAATGATGCTTACGATTCAATTCATGGATCGTTTCTATAGTTTTTCGATGTTCGGCATGATTACCATGAGAAAAGTTGATGCGGAATACATCCACACCTTCCTTCATAAATTGTTCCAACGTGTTATAATCGGAAGAAGCCGGGCCTATAGTTGTAATAATTTTTGTCTTAATATCTTCCATTATCTATTCTCGTTTTTAAGTTCTGGTAAAATGTTTCTATACCAAGCTGCAGCAAAACTGCAATAAACCGCGGAGTCAACGTCATGGTATTCGAAACCTATATATCACTAATTGTAATCTTTATATCCCTGATTTTGGTTTCTTTTTCGTTTTTCTTCCATCATAATCAACAGTTCCAGTTTTTCAAGCACCTCATAAATATTCACATGAGCCTGATGATTTGTTTTGTTAACAAATAAGACATTAGGGATTTTTCTGAGTTTAGAAAGAACAGTATTTTCATCTACTTCCTCAGTAGTTCCTCTGGCAATTAACAAATAATCTATATTACCCGTTTTTTTTAATAGATTTCCTAATGGATGCTTATTGGACACCAGCAACCAGGACAAATCCTTCTCTTTATCTTCACATGAAAAAACAGCATATTCTGGAGTCTCCTGCTCTTTTAACTTCGTTGAAGACTGCAAATTAGACCTTCGGCTAAAATCAAATTTCAGGTACTTATTTAAAAAATAAGCCATGCGATAATCCTTATTGGTTGAAGTAATCAACAATACAATTTCTTCCGGCTCACTAAAGCTGTCATCCAATTTTAGTATTTTCTTTTTTGCGGTCATACTTCAATTCGCTTTTTCTCTTAACGTGTATTATCAAGTCCGGCCTAAAAAGGAATGATATTTGTTTTCCTTAGCTGTATGCTCCGTATCCTAAGAAGTGAATTCCAAACTTTAGAGATGAAACATAGCTGGTTTTATCTGTTTTTGAATATATTGTATCTTTAGACCGCTCACAGTTTTTCCTGTATTATTCATACATTAAAAATAACTTTTTGTTTTTATTTTTTGACTAATTCAGTTTAAAAATACACAAAACTATTTTCGACCTAAATATAATCATTTGTTATGATCATTACGAAAAATGATTTTAAAAACCGAAAAGATAATCACGCAAGAAGGACACAGCGCAGTATCAACAATCAAAGGAAGTTCATGGCAAGTCTCACCGATTGAAGTATCCGTGTTTTTTAATGTCCGGAAAGCTTATTATATATTTGACGTGAGAGGCGAAATAAAATGTGCGAGTTCCACTTTGTTGATAAAAGAATCAAATATTAATTCCTTACAGGTCTTCCTCATCAAGCGAAAGTTGCTGAAAGGTTTTTTCGGCAGCTAATTTTTCAGCTCCTTTTATTGAGAAATCAACTCCTTCTTCATGGGGAACTCCGCCAATAAAAACCTTTGAAACGTATTGTTTTGAATTTCCGCTTCCCTGTTCATTGATTACTTTAAACTCAATTTCTTTTCTTTCTTTCTGCGCCCATTCAATCAATTTACTTTTAAAATTGACTTCTTTTTCAACCAGTTCATCCAGATCGAGGTGGACTTTAATAATATTTTCAGTCACAATTCGATGGGCAAACACATAGCCTTTATCAAGGTACATAGCCCCTATAAAAGCTTCAAAAGCGTCACCATTAATAGATTTGCCATTTTGACTCTTACTGTTGGAAGCAGACTCGATAAGTTTGTTAAGCCCCAGTTTTATGGAAAGATTATTTAACTGGTCTCTGCTTACGATTTTAGAGCGTGTTTCGGTAAGAAACCCTTCATCTTTAAAAGGAAATTTTTTAAACAGATAATCAGCTACAATACTTCCCAGTATGGCATCCCCTAAATATTCCAGTCGCTCGTTACTATCTTTAACGCCTTCTTTAATTTCAGTAGCGACCGACTTGTGGGTAAGTGCCAGTTTATACAAAAAAATATTTCCGGGAAAAAACCCGAAAATATTTTTTATGGATTCATATAATTTTTTATCCTCTGAGAAATGTGCTTTTACAGGCTTGAATACACTCAACGTTTACTCTTTATATTTCTTAAAAATCAGTGTTGCATTGTGACCACCAAAGCCAAAGGTATTGGATAGCCCAAAGGTCATGTCCTGTTTTTTTCCTTTACCCCTTGTAAAATCTAAAGACTTATCAATGTCGGGGTCCAGGTTTTCCAGGTTAATAGTTGGCGGCACAAATCCTTCCTGGATAGCTTTAATAGTAGCAATAGCTTCAATAGCTCCTGCAGCACCTAAAAGGTGTCCGGACATAGATTTGGTTGAGTTAATACTCAACTTATAAGCATGCTCTCCAAATAACTCCACAATAGCTCTGGGCTCAGCCAGGTCTCCCAGCGGAGTGGAAGTACCATGGGTGTTAATGTGGTCTATTTGATTTCCTTCGATACCGGCATCTCTTAAGGCTTCTTTCATAGCTCTGACAGCTCCTTCGCCTTGCGGGTGTGGAGAAGTCATGTGGCTGGCATCGGCGGATAATCCGGCACCAACTACTTCGGCATAAATGGTTGCACCTCGTTTCAGGGCATGTTCTCTTTCTTCAAAGATTAATGCACCACCGCCTTCGCCCAGGACAAAGCCATCGCGGTCTTTATCAAAAGGTCTTGACGCTATTTCAGGCTCATCATTGCGGGTAGAGATGGCATGCATTGCATTAAACCCTCCGATACCTGCTTCATTAATAGCAGCTTCAGAACCTCCTGTTACAAAGACATTGGCTTTTCCTAAGCGAATAAGGTTAAAGGCATCGCTTAGTGCATGAGCTGCCGAAGCACAGGCTGAAACTGTGGAAAAATTTGGTCCTTTGAGTCCATATTTTATCGATATATGACCGGCGGCAATATCCGCAATCATTTTAGGGATAAAAAACGGACTAAACCGTGGTGTTCCATCACCTTTTGCAAAACCGGAAATTTCACTGATGAAGGTTTCTAAACCTCCAATCCCGGAGCCCCAGATGACACCAATGCGATCAAGATCTACAGATTCCAAATCTAATCCGGAATGCTTGATGGCTTCATCAGCGCTAATCATAGCAAACTGAGAATATAAGTCAAGTTTACGAACCTCTTTCCTGTCAAAATAGGACTTCGGATCATAATCCTTGACTTCACAAGCAAACTTTGTCTTGAATTTGCCGGCATCAAAACGTGTAATTGGAGCTGCAGCACTTTTCCCCGATTGCATGGCTTCCCATGTATCCTGCACGTTATGCCCCAATGGGGAAATTGTGCCTAATCCCGTTACAACTACGCGTTTAAATTCCATGGAATTTCTTTCAGTTGCTTATTTTGAATTGTTTTCGATGTAGGAAACCGCTTCGCCTACAGTACCAATTTTCTCTGCTTGATCATCCGGAATAGCAATATTGAATTCTTTTTCAAATTCCATGATCAACTCTACGGTATCCAGTGAATCTGCACCTAAATCATTGGTGAAACTCGCTTCCGGAGTTACTTCGCTTTCGTCAACGCCGAGTTTGTCGACGATAATAGCATTTACTCTTGTTGAAATATCAGACATTGTGTTAAACTTTTTGGTTAAACAAGTTTGCAAAGAAATAAATTAAAAGATTTAAAAACAAGAAAAAATTGTTTCTTTTTACAATTATCTTGTATA
>JBNJGZ010000124.1:0-5969 GCA_051748065.1 Bacteroidota bacterium | reverse complement strand
GATCCTATGGAAGTGGAAGCCGGACGATATGGGCTTAACTTTATCAAACTGGATGGAAATGTGGGCTGTATGGTGAATGGAGCTGGTCTGGCTATGGCTACTATGGATATTATAAAACAATCGGGAGGAGAACCGGCAAACTTTCTGGACGTTGGAGGCTCTGCGGATGCCAAACGAGTAGAAGAAGCTTTCCGCATTATTTTGGATGACAGCAATGTAAAGGCGATTTTGATTAATATTTTTGGCGGTATTGTCCGTTGCGACCGTGTGGCAAATGGTATTGTTGATGCTTATAAAAATATCGGAGAAATTAATGTACCTATTATTGTTCGTCTGCAAGGAACAAACGCAGAGTTAGGCAAAGACATTATTGAAAACTCCGGATTGAAAGTGTATGCGGCTACAAAACTGCAAGATGCAGCAAATCTTGTTCGTGAGATGAAATAAGGTGTAACCGCATGAAACGAAATTCTTGGAATAGCTTAGGATCGCTTTAATATTTTTCAGGTTTTTTTGGCTGCAAAATCAATAACGGAAGAATGTCCAAAGTGCATGTCTCCCTCATTGATAAGTCTTTCGTGTTTTTTTAATTTTTTTATATGAAAATCCTGAAGGTAATTTTCTAATTCTTTAATACTATAAAGCATGACTTCATTTTTAGGTCCTCCGGTTTCATACCGGAGCTGATCTTTACTGTATAGTTGGCTGAAAAATATTCCTCCGGGTCGAAGTGTTTGATATATTTTTTTATACAATGTTGCTGTCTTTTCCGGAGATAAGTGGACAAAAATTAAACTTACAGCATCAAACTCATGTTGCGGATATTCATAATCAAGGATATCTTTATGAATATAAGTTAACTCTACCTGATTTTCTGTTGCTAATCTTTCTGCTTTTTCTTTTCCTTTAATGCTAAAGTCTACAGCTGTAACTTCCCAGCGGTTTCTGGCGGCAAAAACAGCATTACGCCCTTCGCCTTCTCCGGGAAGTAATATCCTTCCGGGCGATAAAGATCTCAGATATCTGTAGAAGAAATTATTAGGCTTTTTGCCATATTTATATTTGCTTTCAGCAAATCTTTGATCCCAAAATTCTTTCATAAAAAATGTGCATTGTGTTTAACGGCTACGTTAAGTAACCTAATAAATAACAATGCACATTCAAAAGTGTTTATTTAGTGTTTGTCCATAATGTCCGATATCTGTGTTAGGCCTGCATTGTAGTTACTCATTCATCAAATTAATTCCCTGTCATTGGGCTAAACTAAACAGACGTAACAAAAAACCTCAGATAATCAGACCGTATGAAATCTATTTCAGGAGAAAATCAAGAATGTCACTTGGGTTCAGTTCTTTGGCTTCTTCTTTATGTTTGAAAATGCGCAGACTATGTTTTCCTTTAAGCAATAGTCTTTCGCCTTCTAACTGAAGCAAGCAACCTTCACGTAAGCCAACAACCGTCATATCCGGGTTTACTTTCAAATACTCGTCTATTCGTTGTTCTCTGGTTTCTCCGGCGTGTCCGTCAGGGTTGGCATCCAGGTAATGAGGGTTGATTTGAAAGGGAATAAGATTAAATGTTTTAAAGCTTTCCGGTTCATAAACGGGCATGTCATTTGTTGTCATAAGGGTAGGACATGCTACATTTGATCCGGCGCTCCAGCCCATGTAGGGTGCACCTTCCATTACTTTTTCCTGAATAGGTTTGATCAGGTTGTGTTTGTGCAACATGCCAACCAGGTGAAAAGTGTTTCCTCCGCCTACTGCTATGCTTTCGGCTTCTTTTACGGCCTGAACAGGGTCTTTTTCTTTGTGGATGGAATAAATCTCATAACCGAGTTCTGCATAAACTTTTTGCACTTTTTTCTCATAAGCATCATAAGAAGCTTCTATTCCTTCGTCTGATAGGCCTACACCTGCATAAGGAATAAACAATACTTTCTTTACGTCATCTTTCAGAAAGTCTTTGATATGCTCTTTGGGCCAGTTCAGATAAGAATCTCCGGCCATAGTGGAATTGCTAATTAAAAGTAGTCGTTTCATTGTTTTATGTTTTTAATATTTATGTTCAAAATTAACAAAAATTAAAAGAAGAATGGAAAAATCCCTGCTTTTTTTCGGTATGCCGACTTATACGAGCGCCTGAAAGACTTGTACCAGGAACCGGATGCAAGGTCTTTGACATGGGATTTATAGTCTTCTGAAATATTTTTATTGACATCCTGCCTGGCAACTGCCTCACCAATTTTTTTCTGTAGGTCCTTGACCGTGGCTGGATTTGTCTGATCCTGATCAAATGTTTTAAGTGTTTCCAGCGCTCGGTAACCTTTTCCGTGATCGAGATACCACTGAGCAATATGATGTTTAAGTTCCTTATCTGTATGTTTTTTAGCAAAAGATAGCGGAGTTGTTTTTTGAATGCCTTTTTCGGAAAGGTTTTTTGTATCAAAGAAAACAATCATATCCTGAATTTTGCGGGTCATCGCTTTGTATTCTTTTTTCTGATAAAGGGAATCCAATTTTATTTGCATTTCCTTGTACCTGAATAAGTGCTGATTTTCAGATAATGTTTCTTTTATAGAATTGATATCAAAAGCGCACTGCTTATGGTTGGAAGCTTTTTGAATTACTTTTTTGTAGTTTTTTCTTGCCAGCAAATAGTTTGCTTTAGCCATATTTAAACTGGCCTTTTGCTTGTAATCCTCCAGGCTGTCTTTAACATGCTGACAAAATTTCGATTTTAGTTTTGCTTCAAAACTGTTTAAGCTGTCTGCGATTCCTTCATCTTGTGGTAGTAAATATTTTTCAGTAAAGGTGCGTGTTTCCGCTAAAATTTCTTTTGCTTCGTTAAATTTTTCACCCCACAATTTAAATTTCCCTTTGCTTATTTTCGAATATATGACGGGTTTAGCAGATACCCTTATCAAGGAATCAATCGTGTCGTTTTTTTCATAACTGTAATGTAACAAAATTTCTTTGGCGCTCATGAAATTTTTAAGGGCATCTTCCGGTTGATCGGTAGTTAAGTCGTTATATCCCTTTTTTAGGTTTTTCCGGTAAACTTCATAGTCAATTTCTTCTTTCAGGCTATCCCGGTATAATGAGGATTGCAGGTAATCTTTATGCTTCTGCAAATAAGTGTCTGCTTGTTGCACAAGATTTTCTGCCTTGTTAAAGTTATTTTGTTGAAAAGCTTCATCGGCATTTTTTAAGTGTTCCTCGTATATTCCCTGATGTGCCAGAGAAAGCTTGGAATTAATCATAGATTTGCAGTCGTCTGATTTGCAAAGCTCACCGGCTTCTTTCAAATGAGAGAGTGCTTCATTATATTTTTTTGAGTCAATCATTTGCCGAGCCTGTTCTACAAATAACTCAGCAACCTTTGTATATAAATCTTTAATTGTGTTTGTGGAAATTATGGATTGACTGTTTTCTTGCTGATAACTTTTGACCAGTTTGATGTAATCCAGCGCTAATTCCGGTTTTTTCCTTTCCAGTGCCTTCCGGGCTACAGAGATATAAGCATTGTAAATTCCATAACGCGCATTTGACAATTGTTTCTGAACATTTTCAGGGCATTTATATTGTGGAGTCTCCTGGCAGAACTCTTCAGCTCTTTCCATTATAGTAACAGCCTGATTGAAATCTTCTCTGTCCATAAGTATATTGGCAGAGTCTATAAAAGCCTGAACAAGTTCATCATTGAAAATCATTATCTTGCGATAGGTTTGCGTGTCAGGTTTAAGTTCCTGTAGTATATATTCAATATTTTGAGCCGAATTGTTAAGCTTTCCCTGACTCAAATCTAATTTGGCTAATTCAAGAAAAGCAGGGGAGAAGAAAGGATTGGTTTGAACAGATTTTTCGAAATAACCGCGGGCTACCGATGTGTCTGTATTCACGTAGTTTAATCCCTCCTGATAATACAAGCGATCCCGGTTCTTCATCTGATTATCTATCTTTTGCCGCTTAAAGGCTATCCCTCTTTGCAGGTTTTTAAAACGAGATAAGAATCCCAAAGGATCATTCTTTTCCAAATCCAGAAGGTAGAGGTAGCTTTTATCCTGCATACTTTCCAGTATGTTTTCGGCCTCTTTTAAATTAGCGCTATATATCGGCAACATGTTCAAATTGCCTATAGTAATTTTTCCTACCTTTTCCAATGCTTCTTTTAAGCGGGGATAATCCCTGTAGTATTGATCAATAGCCTGTGTGACCTGTAAGAATTTATCTTTTTGTTCTTTGCTGTAGATAAGCTGATAATCAAAAGATACAAAGGTTAACTTATTCGGCTTTAAACTGTCTGCCAACGAAAGGTTACCATTTGAATTATCATTTGGATTAATTGTATCAGTAAAACTTAATGTTTGATTATCATAATTAAATCCATATTCACATCTTATTTGGTCCGGGATTAAAAATTTGCGTACGGGAAACTTCCTGTAGGTTTTATAACCTCTGACGTGGATACCTTTAATATCAGTCCGGAGTTTATTGCCTTCGAGATCAGCCTGATGCTGCCAGTGAATGCTAAATGTCGTATAAGCAAGAATACGGGGAATGCTTTTGGAAAAGGCTTCAATAAACTCGTCCGTAATTCGTTGGTTGTTAATGTGATCAGTCCGGTTGTATTTCCTGTGTTCTACAGTGAGGTGTATGGAATCCTGATAAATGCTGTTAGCCTCCTGAGCCAATATGGTTTCAAAAGGCAACAGGAATATAATAAATACCTTTGCATAGAAAAATGCCTGTTTGATCCGTTTCCATTGCCTTACCATTGCTTCTCTTCTACTATAATTTTTCTTGTGACAAATTTATGGTTTTCTTATTTAACGTTTTTGAGAATAATAAAAAATTAATCTCAAATTCATAAAAACGCTTATAATCGTAGCTTCTATATACCTAAAACAGAAATATGGGACGGTTAAGGTGTTTTGTCTTAAGACAAATTATTTACTATCCTTTTACAATAATATTTTGCGGATTTCCTTCAGCATAATTAAGGATATTATCTTTCACAATATCCGCTCTTATAGCCATCGCTTCATGTGTAGCATAAGCAATATGCGGTAGGAGTACTGTGTTTGGGGCTTGCAGCAACGGGTGTTCCGGCTCAATCGGCGGCTCCTTTTCATAAACATCGATACCGGCTCCACTGATGGTTCCATCATCCAGTGCTTTTCTTAAAGCATGAGAATCAACAACAGGGCCCCTTGCAGTATTGATCAGGACAGCAGTATTTTTCATCATAGCCAGTTGCTTTTCTCCGATCAGGTGGTGGGTTTCTTTTGTTGATGGCAAATGCAGGCTTACGATATCCGATTCCCTGAGCAGGGTTTCCATCGAAACATATTCAATGCCGGCATTCATAACTTCTTTTTTTTCGGTTCTGCTATACGCAATGACTTTTGCTCCTATAGCTTTTAGAATATAAGCTGTTCTTGTGCCTATTGCGCCGGTGCCAATAATTCCGGCTGTTTTTCCGGCAATTTCACGACCTAAAAAACCATTTCTGCCTTTTTGACTGCGCGTATGTTTCTCCAATTCAGTTATCTTACGGAAAACATCCACGATGAGACCAATGGCTAATTCAGAAACGGCAACCGTGGAATAGCCGGCGGCGTTACATACGGTAATTCCTCTTTGACGGCATGTCTCCAGGTCTATATGGTCTACCCCGGTGAAAGCAACATTAAGCAGTTTTAATTTAGGTAAATTATCCAGAATTTTTTTAGTAACCGGTATATTGGAGATGACCATAATATCCGAATCTTTTGCCCGCTCTATTATGGTTTCCGGTTGTTCATTTCGCTCCGGATACATATAGAATTCATGTCCGGCTTCCTGTAATTCATTTTGTATTGACTTATAATGTTCATTGCTTATGTTTAAAGGGTCTACAGCTGTTATCTTCATATGTTTAAATTTTTCAAAATATTGATATTGTCATTATTATGTTTTCTTGCTTTT
>JBNJGZ010000123.1:0-6013 GCA_051748065.1 Bacteroidota bacterium | reverse complement strand
TAGAGGTATAATTTTTTTTGATTACCAGTATTCTGAGTTTTTATAAAAAAATCCAATTTTTTTTAGTTTTTTTAATAATCCGTTAGGGGTTATTTGATTTTTAAGTGTATTGTTTAATTGAAAATCTGTTATTATGAAGCCAAGATTGAACTTAAAACTGTTTGCAAAGTTTTTTTGGGGTATATCTGACGATGATGAAAAGCAGGAGGTGTATAATTCCGAGGAATCGGACCAAATGCTTAAGGAGCATTGGGAGCATCCGAAATCAGAACTGCTTTCCCAAGAAGAAAAAGAATTAATGCTTTCTAAAATGAAACAATCAAAATCTGCAAAACTAACGAGACTAAACAGCAGGGTTTGGAGAATTGCAGCTGTAATTGTTCTACTTATAACTATTGGAGGGCTCTATCAAATTTTTGTACAACCATTGGAAAGTGAAGATATTTCATATGTTGAAAAATCGAATCCTGCCGGGCAACGATCTCATTTTATTCTGCCTGATAATTCAGTTGTCTGGTTAAATGCCCAAAGTACAATTATTTATCCGGAATCTTTTGAGGATTTGTCTCAAAGAAAAATTGAATTAAAAGGAGAGGCTTATTTTGAAGTAACACATAGAGCATCGAAACCTTTTGTGGTTGAAACAGATATTTTTGATGTTGAGGTTTTGGGGACGAGTTTTAACGTAAAAGCCTATGAAGAAGACGAAGAATATACTACCACACTTACAGAAGGTAAAGTAAAATTATCGGATGAAAAAGAGAAAAAGAAGACATTCCTGAATACAGGAGAAATGTATGTGTATAACAAGAAAAAGCAGTCCACTGATGTCAGAAAAGGGATAGATACAGAAAAAATTACGTCATGGAAGGATGGAAAATTAGTTTTTGACGATGTAGCTTTTTCTTCTGTAGCAAAGGAACTAGAACGTTGGTATGGAACTGAGATTGAATTGACTTCTTCAATCAAGGGAAAATACAGTTATACAATGACTATCACTGATGAAAAACTGAAGGAAGTATGTCAGCTAATAAAGGAGTCATCTCCTGTAGAATTTGATATTCAGGATAATAAAGTAAAATTTACCAGTATAAAACAAAATCCGTAAAATATGAAAGAAAAACAGTTTTCTTAAGTAAGTACTTTATTGATTAAAGTTCAATCTTGGCTTCATTAACAGATCGTTGATTGTTTAATCAATAATGCCTAACTTTATGAAAAAACTAACTGATCCTTATTTTCGCAGTTGTTCGAAAATGTTATGGAAAACTATGAGAACAACCATTATCCTTATTTTATTCAGCGCATTTAATGTTTATTCTATAAACAATTATGCTCAGAACAAGCAGCTTTCTGTGGAGATGCAAAATGTTCCTCTAAAGAAAGTATTGCAAAAAGTTGAGCAACAGAGTGAGTTTTATTTTATGTACAATAATGCGCTTGTGGATGTTGATCAAAGAGTAAGTGTAACTACTGAAAGAAAGGACATTTACACCTTATTAGACCAGGTATTGGAAAAAACTGGTATTTCTTATTCGGTTTTACATAAGCAAATTGTATTATCCCCTGAAAACAGGCAATCAGAAGACGAAAAACTTCCGCCCAGCCAGGGGAAAGTGGTTACCGGAGTAGTAAAAAATGCCGAAGGCGAAACGCTCCCCGGGGTTAATATAACAATAAAAGGAACCACCAAGGGAACAACCACTGATGTAGACGGAAAATATGAAATAACTGTGGAGGATGAGTCTACGGTTCTTGTATTTTCTTTTGTAGGATATAAGGAAAAAGAAATACCTGTTGGAGATCAAACGACGATTAATGTTACATTGGAGGAAGAGATGCAAAAACTGGATGAGGTGATTGTTATTGGCTACGGTTCATCCAGTAAGAAGACACTTAGCAGTTCTGTATCAAACATTAGTGCAGAAGATATCCAGGAGTCAATTTCAAGCGGAATACAAGAAGCTTTACAAGGAAAAACTTCAGGTGTCCAAATTAATAGAAATTCCGGGACGCCAGGCTCCGGAATTTCGGTAAATGTCAGGGGTAAAAGCTCTATTTCAGCCGGCACACAACCTTTATATGTTGTTGATGGTGTGCCAATTACAAGAGGTGACTATAGCCAAATTAGCATGGAAGGGCAGGGTATCTCTTCTGTGGCGGATATTAATCCTAATAATATTAAATCTGTTACTATTTTGAAAGATGCATCGGCTTCGGCAATATATGGTGCCAGGGCAGGAAATGGAGTTGTCCTGATTGAAACTATAGATGGATCGAAAGGTGAAACTAAAATTAATGTTAAATCTTATTATGGGGTTCAGGAAGTCTATGAGAAGCAGGATATGATGAATGCTTCCGAATGGAAAGACTATGTTCGTTCTTTTAACCCTGATTTTATCGAAAATGATTTAATGAACCTCGTTGGAGATACTACCATAAATACAAATTGGCAGGACAAAGTACTCCGAAAGGCACCAATTGCTAATGTGGAGCTTTCTGCTTCAGGAGGTAGCGATGATACACGTTTCTTCTTGTCCGGAAGGTACTTTAAGCAGGAAGGGGTAGTTTTAGGTACCGATTATGACAAATTTAATACGCGTGTTAATGTTGATCATGATGTTACCGAGGATTTCAAGTTGGGAGCGAAATTAAATTTGACTTATACCGACAATGACAGAGTACGAGGAGACCAAAGTATTAACGGAGTATTGCCAAATGCTATTTCCACCCCGCCGGTTTACCCGGTAAAAAACCCGGACGGAAGCTATTTCCAAGGTTCATGGTGGGATAACCCTGTAGCTATTGGAGATGAAGTGGTAAATAAAGCTAAATCATTCCGCTCATTAGCGAATTTTTATGGTGAATATGATATCCTTGAAGGTTTAACATTCAAAAATCAATGGGGTGTGGATATATACAATTTGCACGAACGGCGTTTTGAGCCCTCTATTGTACAGTCCGCTATGAATGAAAATGGTTATGGTGTAGATGCTACTTCGGAAGTAAGTAAATTAACGCAACAAAGCACGCTTAAATACATCAGATCAATTAATGATTCTCATAATTTCAACTTCTTGTTGGGGTATAGTTTTGAATTGGAGAGAAGACGTTATAACAGTATAAGCGGAAAGAATTTTCCAACGGATGAACTGGAGTATCTTTCTTCTGCAGGAACAATTGAAGATGGTAGTTCTAATGTTATTAACGAAGGAATACAATCCTTTTTTGGTAGAGTAAAATACGATTACGATAATAAATATATTGTATCGTTGAGCCTTCGAAGAGATGGCTCTTCAAATTTTGGCCCGAATAACAAATATGCAACTTTTCCTTCCGGCTCATTCGCATGGAGGATTACAGAAGAAAACTTTCTTGATGGAGCAGAATGGCTGGATGAGTTAAAATACCGCGTAAGTTACGGAATAACAGGAAATGATCAGATAGGAAATCTGAATTACCTGCCACTTTTTAGTTCAGGGTATAATTATAGAGGCAGTTCAGGGATTATTCCCACTCAAATACCAAATAAAGATTTGAAATGGGAATCAACAGAAAATTTTAATACAGGTTTTAACCTTGCTATGTTCGATGAAAGATTTATTATTGAATCTGATCTTTACTACAATAAAACAACCGATCTTTTACTCGATCGTCCACTCCCGGGTTCTAGTGGTTATACTGTTTATGCAGCGAATGTTGGTTCTCTTGAGAATAAAGGACTGGAGTTTACACTAAATACCGATATACTGAGAGAATCAGATTTTAAATGGAATTCAGATTTTAATATATCATTTAACAGAAATAAAGTGCTGGAAATGTATGAGGGGCAGTCGATTACTAATGTTGGCCGTGGAAAAAATGCTGCCATAGAAGGAGAACCCCTAAGTGTGTTTTATATGTATGAATCTTTGGGAGTAGATCCCTCAACAGGAGAATTGGTCTTTGAAGATTTAAACAATGATGGCAATTATACAGATGCCGACAGACAAGTTGTTGGTAATCCAAATCCAGATTTTACAGGAGGTTTTACAAATAATTTCTCCTATAAAAATTTCAGTCTTAATATCTTTCTTCAATTTACCTATGGCAATGACATTTATAATGGAGTAAGACAATATGCTGAAAGTATGAATTTTGGTACTACTGATAACCAGCTTAGAACTATAAAAGATAGATGGAAAGAACCGGGAGATGTAACTTATGTGCCAAAAGACAATGGAAAATATAACAACCAAACTTCATCTCAATATATTGAAGACGGTTCGTTCCTGAGAGTGAAGAATATCACCTTAAATTATCGATTGGGGGATGAGCTACTAAAAAATATGTTCCTGAATAGTGGCCGTATTTACTTAAAAGTTGAGAACCTCTACACCTTAACCGGTTACAGTGGCATGGACCCAGAAGTTAACTATTCCGGAGTTGGAAACTTACGGGCTGGAACCGACTTTTTTACATATCCTCAGGTTAGAACATGGACCGCAGGAGTTAAGTTTCAATTTTAAAATATTAATATTATGAATACGATAAAATTTTCACTCATATTGATAATCACAATAGTTTTTATTGGTTGTGATGATTTTTTAGAGGTGGAACCAACAACGCAAGTTGATGCTGATAATGCCATAACGAATGAAAAGGGCGTTAAGGCAAGTTTGAATGGCATCTATGATGAATATCAGTCTGCAGCCCTGGCACAGGATCTAATCATTTTTGGTGATCTAGCTGCCGATAATCTTATTCATATTGGTTCAAAAAAAGAGTATAAACAGATAAGCGATAATCGTATTTTACCAGATAACGTTTATGTTGAAGGTTACTGGAATTCTTTATTTGATGCAATTAATCGAATAAATTATCTCATTAGTGAGATTCCTTCCGTAGAAGGAGTTTCAGAAGAAGATATAGCTTCTTATAAAGGTCAGGCATATTTTCTGAGAGCTTTCAGCTATTTTAATCTGGTTAAGTTTTTTGGAGGAGTGCCTTTACGTGACGAACCTGTAAAGGATGTGGCTCCTGAAGTTTTAAATATTGAAAGAGCTTCAAAAGAAGATACTTATAAATTTATTCTGGATGATTTGAAAACAGCAGAAGAATTTTTCACTGTGAAGAGCCCTCAAACTGCCTCCTTAGCAAATCTGAATGCAGTTAAAGCTTTAAGAGCAAGAATTAAGCTTTATAACGAAAAATGGACAGAAGCTTATATAAATGCTCGTGAAGTTATAAACTCAGGCAGATATAGTTTGTTAGATGCTACTGAATATGGAAAACTTTTTAGTGAAGAAGAAAATTCTGAAGTTATCTTTCAGTTGGATTTTTCCGCTTCCGATGATGTTAATTCTATGGCTGATTGGACCCAGGAAGAAGGTCGTTTTGAAGTAGCAGCATGGGATAGTTATGATAAAGAAGCTTCTATTGCTGATGAGTTTTCGGAAAGTGATGTTAGAAAGGAAATCACTGTTAAGGATGGACAAAATCATTATTATGCCAATAAATATAATGATTTGGAAAATTCAAGTGATAATATAATCCATTTTCGCCTTGCAGAGATGTACTTGATTTGTGCAGAAGCTCTTAACGAAACAGGCTACGTCAATGACGGCCCTGCTTTCGATTATTTGAATGCTGTACATATGCGTGCAGGGTTAGATTCGCTAACAGATAATACTCTGAAAAATAAAGGAGAATTTCGAGACGCCATACAGCATGAACGACGTCTGGAGTTAGCCTTTGAAGGACATCGTTATTTTGACCTGGTTCGTACTAACAAAGCAGCCTCTGTCCTTGGCGATATAGGAACATTAGCAGATAATAACTGGTTGTTTCCAATACCACAGTCCGAAATGGATATTAACGAAAAAATGGAACAAAACGGCAATTATTGATCGTTTAATTAAAATCTAATTATCATGAAATATACCAGCAATTTTAAAATATTTATTCTTTTTATAGGTGCATTATTTATATGTAATGCATGTGAGGATTATACAGAAGATTATTCTTCGGCTCC
>JBNJGZ010000122.1:0-6065 GCA_051748065.1 Bacteroidota bacterium | reverse complement strand
TATGCTTTTTCCAACTTTCTGTTTCACAAAGCAGCTGTAGGCTCAGACTATCTAAAGTTTAAGGAGGAAAATTACCCGTCTCCTGAAAACTACAAAACCATGCTAACAAAGCATCCTAAATATTCCAATCGTATTATTGATCAGATTTGCAACATAAAACGAACTCCCGAATGATCCGGGCAAATTCCTTTCAGTCAACTCCAAAAAGATAACAGAATAATTTTTCAAGTTAAGCATTCAACCTGATTTTCTTTTCTTTCAAAATCTTTTCTGAAAACCAAAAAGCTTGTTATATTTGCTACATTTGATTAAACAATAATAAGCTATGGATATAGCATTGATCATATTCGGTGCATTATTAATGCTCGTAGGTCTTGCAGGCTGCATTTTTCCTGTTATTCCCGGGCCTCCTATTTCCTATGCCGGCCTTTTATTACTGCATTTCACGGAAAATTATAGTTTCAGTAGTCAGTTTTTGCTGATCTGGTTTTTTCTAACGGCAGCGGTTACGCTTTTAGACTATATTATTCCCATCTATGGTACGAAAAAATTCGGAGGCAGTAAACGAGGTGTATGGGGTTCTGCTGTCGGATTAGTCATCGGACTGTTCTTTTTACCTGTAGGAATTATTATAGGACCTTTCATCGGGGCCTATATCGGAGAAATGACAGAAGAAAATAACAGTTCCAAAGCATTGAAGTCAGCATTAGGTTCTTTTATTGGCTTTTTAACCGGTACGATGATGAAACTGGCAGTATCAGGTATCATGTTATTTCATTTTGTAAAATTAATCGTCTGATCATGCAAAAAACAGCAGATATTTCAAATTTAAAATCAACAGCACAAACCATAAGAAAATCCATTGTCCGCAGCATTGCCAATGCAGGAAGCGGACATACCGGTGGTTCATTGGGAATCACTGATGTTCTCACTGCACTCTATTTTAATATTTTAAACCATGAACCTAATAAACCCGACTGGCGTGACAGAGACCGGTTGATCCTATCAATAGGTCATGTAGCTCCTGCCCTATATGCAACTTTGGCTGAAGCCGGATATATTCCCAAAGAAGAGTTACAAACTTTACGGCAATTAGGTTCCCGACTGCAGGGACATCCCGGTCGTGATCATGGCCTTCCCGGACTGGAGTTGTCAGCAGGTTCGCTGGGACAAGGTTTGTCTGTTGCCGTCGGAATGGCATTATCGGCCAAACATAAACAGGAAAAATGGCGTGTTTTCAGCTTACACGGTGACGGCGAACTGCAAGAAGGATCCATCTGGGAAGCCGCTATGAGTGCAGCTCATCACGATCTCGATAACCTTGTCGCTTTAGTAGACAGAAACAAAGTACAGATCGACGGTGAAAACAAAGATGTTATGAACATTGAGCCCCTGAAGGATAAATGGATAGCCTTCGGGTGGGAGGTGTTTCTTTGTGACGGTCATGATTTTAATGATATTCTGAAAACTTATAAGCAAGCCATAGCCATAAAAGATAAACCATCCGTAATTTTTGCCAGCACAAAAATGGGTAAAGGCGTACCGCAAATAGAAGATGATTATAGATGGCACGGCAAGGCCGTCCCTAAAGATCAACTGGAATCATTTTTAAAATCTATTGAGCATGAGCTATAAAAAATATCACAATAAAGAAGACAAACCAACACGGCATGGTTTCGGAGAAGGTCTGCGCGAAGCAGGTTACCATAATGACAAAATTATAGCTCTAGGAGCTGACATTACCGGTTCAGTTAGTGTAAACTTTTTTAAGGAAACTTTCCCTGAACGTTTTTACAGTATAGGTATAGCAGAACAAAATGCTACCGGCATTGCCGCGGGCATGGCTCTTTCCGGTTTGATACCTGTATTTGCCACTTACGGGGTATTTTCTGCCATGCGCAACACAGATCAATTGCGGATATCCATTTGCTATAATAACGTTCATGCAATCATCGGAGGAGCTCACGCCGGCATTTCCGTAGGACCTGACGGCGCTACTCATCAGGCATTGGAAGATATTGCCATTACAAGATCATTACCGAATATGACCGTCCTTTCGCCCTGCGATGCCGACCAGACCCATAAAGCTTTTCAGGCAGCCGTTAATGATATCAACGGACCTGTTTATATCCGATTCGGCCGGGAAAAAGTGCCGAATTTTACGGGAATGGATTTACCTTTTGAAACCGGAAAAGGTCAAGTACTGAAGCCCGGCAATGACCTTACTATTATTGCAACAGGCCACCTGGTCTGGCATGCCCTGCAAGCAGCTTATCAGCTTGAAAAAAATGATATTTATGCCCGGGTAATCAACATACACACGATTAAACCCATTGATAAAGATATCATTATTAATGCTGCGAAAGAAACAGGAAAAATAATCACAGCAGAAGAACATCAAATTACCGGCGGACTGGGATCTGCCGTTACGGAAATTACTTCCGAATATACTCCCGTTCCCGTTAAAATTATTGGCATGCCGGATTGTTTCGGCGAGTCTGGTAAACCTGAAGAACTCATGGAAAAATATGGGTTGTCCGCTGAAAATATTGTTAATAAAGCTAATGCTATTTTATCACACCTTTAAAATCCACTTAAATTATATGATGTTTATCCGTTTCTTTCTATTATTCGCTCCTCTCTTGTTTTCATGTCAGGAAAGCACCCATTCCGGTCAGGAAAACCAGTCCGGCATTACACAAACAACGAAAAAAGATACAATAAAAAAACAGATGAAAAAATATGAAGATATTGAAAAGAAATTTTTGTTAGGCCAAATTAAACCCCGACAAAATGATCAATTTGTTGAAATACCTGTCCCGCTGGCCAACAGAAAAGAGCTATTTTTGCGGAAAGAAGCAATGGAAAGTTTTCAGGAGATGCAAAAAGCCGCCGCCAAAGAGGATATTCAGCTTCAGATTATTTCTGCCTTCCGGAGTTTTACCCATCAAAAATGGATTTGGAACAGCAAATTCAATGGACAGCGAAAATCAGGCGGAAAAAATATGGCTAAAGAGTTTCCCGATCCTCAAAAACGCGTACAGGCTATCTTAAACTATAGCGCTATGCCCGGCACTTCAAGACACCATTGGGGAACTGATATTGACATCAACAATTTAAACAATTCGTATTTTGAATCCGGGAAAGGGAAAACCGAATATGACTGGCTAAAGAAAAATGCCCACAAATTTGGATTTTATCAGACATATACTGCCAGTCGCGACGATGGATATAACGAAGAAAAATGGCATTGGAGCTATACACCCCTCGCTAAGGATTTTAGTTATAACTATAAAAAGAAAATATCCTACGCAGATATAAAAGGATTCAAAGGAAGCGAACATGCCAAAGACCTACAGGTAATAGAACGATATGTTCTGAAAAACATTAACCCCGAATGTATGCATGAACCCAGGAATTAATCGAAAAGTCTATTCAATTACAATTGCTCACTGATTTACTCGTCTGCTAAAATTGAATTATAGTTTTACATTTTCATACCAAATATTTTTATTGACACAAAAGAATTTCTATTATTTTTGGACAAAAGACCATTGCTTATATTATTTTTGCTCATAGTATAAAAAAAATCGAAAAATCAAACAATACAGTTCAAACATTTCGTAAATTAAAAATAAAATTTCTCCTGTTTAGCAGAGAAAAATGTGGAATAACAAAAAATTGAAAACATGAAAATAACAGTAGTAGGTACCGGATATGTAGGTCTTGTAACAGGGACTTGTTTTGCCGATGTAGGTATAGACGTTACATGCGTTGACATTGACAAAGAAAAAATTGAAAACCTTAAAAAAGGCATTATTCCGATATATGAGCCGGGACTGGAAGAAATGGTAAAGAACAATATCAACAAAGGCAGACTGCATTTTTCAACAGAAATCAAAGAGACCCTGGAAGATACCGAAGTTGTTTTTTCTGCTGTCGGAACTCCCCCGGATGAAGACGGTTCAGCGGACCTTCAGTACGTACTTAACGTAGCACGTGAAGTGGGTAAACACATGCAGAATTATCTGATCCTGGTCACCAAGTCTACGGTACCTGTAGGCACAGCCAAAAAAGTAAAAAAAGCATTGCAGGAAGAATTAAACAAACGTGGTTCTGATCTTGATTTCGACGTCGCCTCCAATCCTGAGTTTTTGAAAGAAGGTTCGGCGGTTCAGGATTTTCTGAAACCCGATCGTATTGTGGTAGGTACGGAATCGGAAAAAGCAGAAGAAATCATGTCCAAATTGTATAAGCCTTTTACATTAAACGGTCATCCGATCATTTTTATGAATATCCCTTCAGCCGAAGTTACCAAATATGCTGCAAATGCCATGTTAGCAACCAAGATCAGCTTTATGAATGACATCGCAAACTTCTGCGAAATCGTTGATGCTGATGTAAATATGGTTCGAAAAGGGATCGGTTCAGACAGTCGTATTGGCAACAAATTTATATATCCGGGTACAGGCTATGGCGGTTCATGCTTTCCGAAAGATGTTAAAGCCATTATCCGTACAGCCAGGCAAAACAATTACAACCTTAGGGTATTGCAATCTGTTGAAGAAGTAAACGAAGAACAAAAAAGTATCTTATTCCGTAAATTAATGGAATATTATAATGGCGATATCAAAGGGAAAAAAATTGGTATGTGGGGACTTTCGTTCAAACCCAAAACCGATGATATGCGCGAAGCCCCGGCACTTACTCTGATTGACAAAATTACAGAAGCCGGAGCTAAAGTCGTTGCTTATGATCCTGTCGCTATGGATGAAGCCAAAAGACGTGTTGGTGACAAAATAGAGTATGCAAAAGATCAATATGATGCATTGATGGATGCAGATGCTATGCTTATGGTAACGGAATGGATGGATTTTCGCTATCCCAACTTCAATGTTATTAAGCGGATAATGAAAACTCCTGCTATTTTTGATGGCAGAAACATATATGATCCACTGGAAATGAAAAAATACGGTTTTTATTATACCGGTATTGGTATTGCTCATAAAGAAGAGTAAAATATCAAAACGGTTACTCAGCTTTGGGTAACCGTTTCTTTTTAATCGTTTAAGAAATTCAAATTACGCTTTAATCAACTTCACAATGAAGAAAAAAATACTTGTCACCGGTGGTGCCGGCTTTATCGGTTCTCATTTATGCGAACGATTGCTGAACGAAGGCAATGAAGTAATTAGTCTTGATAATTATTTTACAGGACAAAAGCGAAACATTATCCACCTGATGGACAATAAATACTTTGAAGTTGTCCGCCATGACATCACGATGCCTTTTATGATTGAGGTTGACCAGATATACAACCTGGCTTGTCCGGCTTCGCCTATCCATTATCAATACAATGCTATTAAAACCGTAAAAACATCGGTTATGGGCTCAATAAACATGCTGGGGCTTGCCAAGCGCATCAAAGCCAGAATATTACAAGCCTCTACCAGTGAAGTTTATGGAGACCCGCAAGAACACCCCCAAAAAGAAACCTACTGGGGACATGTGAATCCCATTGGAAAAAGAGCCTGCTACGACGAAGGCAAACGCTCAGCCGAAACATTGTTTATGAATTATCACTGGCAAAATAATGTGGATATTAAAATAATGCGGATTTTCAACACTTACGGCCCAAGGATGCACCCTCATGATGGTCGTGTTGTCTCCAATTTTATCATGCAGGCTCTCAAAAACGAAAATATTACAATTTACGGCGACGGCTCACAAAGCCGGAGTTTTCAATATGTCGATGATCTGCTGGAAGGAATGATCCGTATGATGAATTCAAGAGATGAATTTCATGGTCCGGTTAATATTGGAAATCCTTACGAGTTTACCATTAAAGAACTGGCCGAACAAGTTATTGAGCTCACAGGCTCTAAATCAAAATTGATTTTCCACCCTTTACCTTCCGATGATCCTTTGCAACGACAACCCGATATCAGTCTGGCTAAAAAAGAACTGGATTGGGAACCTACAGTACAACTAAGAGAAGGATTGAAAAAAACAATTCAATATTTTGAAAATTTGATCCAAAGCGGAGAAGATATATTGCCTGACCA
>JBNJGZ010000121.1:0-6126 GCA_051748065.1 Bacteroidota bacterium | reverse complement strand
AGCTTGTCTACCGTTTCCACTCCCAGGGCTTTCAAAAGAGCAGGCAAGGCAATTCCTCCCGTAGAATTCACGCAATCAATCACAACGCGAAAACCTGCACTTTTTATCGCTTCCTGATCAACCAAAGGTAAAGCAACGATTTTTTCAATATGATCTTGCACAAACCGCTCATAAGAAGCATATCGCCCTAAATTATCCACATCGGCATATTCTATTTCGGATTTTTCAGCTATCGCTAATACCTGCTTGCCTTCTTCAGCAGATAAAAACTCGCCTTCGTTGTTAAGCAATTTGAGTGCGTTCCATTCCCGGGGATTATGACTAGCCGTAATGATAATCCCTCCATGGGCATGCATACTGGTAACAGCCATTTCTACAGTTGGTGTAGTGGATAATCCCAGATCAACCACATTTGCGCCCATACCAATCAAGGCATTGTTTACCAATCGATTTACCATATCCCCGGAAATCCTTGCATCCCGGCCGACAACTATTTTGATCTTTTCTTTATTTTGGTCTTTGATAAATTGTGCATAAGCAGATGTAAAACGTACAACATCCAAAGGCGTAAGTCCATCACCTTGCTTTCCTCCAATTGTTCCCCGTATTCCGGAGATTGATTTTATCAGGCTCATAATTTGAAATTTCAATTTTGACCGGCAAATGTATACTTTTCATTAAAATAATGGCATACATTTGCAAAAATACAGTTATTTGATACTCGAAACAAAGATAGGTTACATTATAAAATGTTTTTAAATAATTTTTCAACCTTTATCAAAATGAAATTTATATCAGTCCTTTTTACACTGATTTACGCAGCATTATATGGTTCTGATTACAACAATATTTTTTTTGATAGCATTTCTCCAAAACACTCCGGTACTTTTCGACTGACATACAGAAACTTAAACAAACTTAAGATCATCTTGTTGATAATAAAACAAGTTATACAAGAATTCCCCGATTTTAAATTGCTATTTTCGTCTTTTGAAATTACCTTTGCAAAAAAATAGTATTTGCTATTTCTATGAACAATGACCACAATTTTATGGATGAAAATGAAGCTGATGCTCTCATAAGTCAGTTTGAGCAACAGCTAAAAGACAAAGAAAGTTTCTTCTTTGATGTGGATGATTTTGCCATTATCATAGACTTTTATATCGATTCGGGATCAGTTGAAATGGCACAGATCGCATTAAAACATGCCACAGCTTTGCATCCGAATACGGTTATTTTCCAGATTAAAAGAGCTCAGATTCTGGCCGTTACCAATAATACGCAACAAGCTCTTACAGCGCTTACAAAAGTAGAAAATCTGGAACCATTTAACTCGGATATCATCCGAACAAAAGCCAATATTTTTAGTCAATTACAGCAATATGATAATGCAATAAAAGAATACAAAAAATTATCTATTGAAGATGACGCTGAAGAAATTTATAGCAATATCGCTTTTGAATACGAAAATATGGGTCAGTATAAACAGGCCATACAGTATTTGAAAAAAGTTTTAGCTATTAATCCCGGGAATATCAATGCCCTTTATGAAATTGCCTATTGTTATGAATCTACAGGAGATTTAAGAGAAAGCATTTCCTTTTTTCAAAATTATCTGGAAGATGCTCCATTATCAACAACTGCCTGGTTTAACCTGGGAATATCCTGTTCTACAATAGGAAGACTGGAAGATGCCATAGAGGCATTTGATTATGCTATAGCTCTTGAACCGGAATATGCATCAGCTCATTTCAATAAAGCTACGGTGCTTTGCAATCAGGGAAACTTTAGTCAGGCTATTGAAGCCTACAGTGAAACGCTGAAGCTGGAAAATCCGGAAGCCGTTACACTGCACTACATTGGCGAGTGTTATGAGAAAACAGGTGACAACGAAAATGCATTGGAACATTATTTCAAAGCAATTGAAATAAATGAAAACTACGGAGATGCATGGGCCGGAATTGCATCGGTATATTATGAAATCGAAAATTATGATAAAGCCCTGAGCTTTATTGAAAAAGCAATAAAAACAAACGAAAACAATTCGGATTATCTGCTACTGCAAGGAGATATTTTTAAGGCCTTGCAAGATTACGATATGGCTACATTAGCCTATGCCAAAGCCCAGGAAAAAAATCCCGAAGACCCCAATGTCTGGCTGGATTTAGCAGAAGCTTTAATTTACAGAGATGAAGATACTGCTATTGGTATTGAAACATTAAAGAATGCACTTGTCCTTTTTCCTGATAACCCTTCTTTGCTTTACAGACTTAGCTATTATGAACTTACTGACGGAAGGCAAAAAGAAGGATATCGTCTTCTTCAACAAGCTCTTCTTACAAACATTGAAGGATATCATGAATTCCTCGAAATGGACGAAACACTTGTCAATGATCCAATAATTATCAGTTTCATTGAACAAGCCAAAGAAATAAAACAAAAGAGTTAAACATTACCATATAATTATTACCATGAATTTTTATTTGCCATTTATTCCAGAAAGACCCTCCAAGCCAAGGAAAGAAGGAATCTCCATGATTATGGATAAAGGGTTAAGCCTTAGGGAGTCTGAAAATCTTATTGCTTCTTCCGGGCATCTAATCGATTATATTAAGCTTGGATTCGGTACTTCAGTGGTTACTCCGGATTTGAAGGAAAAGATAAAACTTTTTCAGCAAAACAATATTACACCCTATTTCGGAGGAACACTTTTTGAAGCTTATGTTGCCAGAGACATACGGGATGAATATAAAAAAGTTCTGGATGAATTCGGCTTAACAGCACTGGAAATTTCTGATGGTAGTATCGTAGTAGACCACGATGAAAAGTTGAAATGGATCAGAGAATATGCAAAAGATTTCACTGTTCTGTCAGAAGTAGGTTCAAAGCAAGAAGGCATTATTATTGCCCCTAACAAATGGATCAATATGATGGACACAGAGCTGGAAGCTGGCTCTGAAATCGTTATTGCAGAAGCCCGTGAAAGTGGAAATGTAGGCATTTACCGTCCCAATGGCAATGCGCATGTTACGCTCGTCAATAAAATTATCAGCAATATCCCGCCGGAAAAAATCATGTGGGAAGCACCGAAAAAAGCGCAACAAGTATGGTTTATCCAGGAAATGGGAGCTAATGTTAATCTGGGAAATATTGCTCCTGAAGAAGTTATTCCACTGGAAACCCTTCGGCTTGGACTGCGTGGAGACACCTTTTTCCAGTTCCTTCCCGAACAAATGAACGAAACCTCCAAATAATAACGGATGTTAACAAAATTTCGCTATTATTTTATCATCATGCTGAAAGGCTTTGGCATGGGGGCTGCAAACGTTATTCCCGGTGTTTCCGGCGGAACAATTGCCCTGATTACGAATATTTACGAAGAACTGATCAACTCTTTAAAGTCGTTTGACTTCAAAGCATTAAAATATCTCGTTACTTTCCGCTGGAAAGAATTTGCCCGGCATACGAATCTGCTTTTTATCGTCGCTGTTTTTTTAGGTGCCCTATTAAGTATCTTCTCTATTGCCCGTCTCTTTGAGTATTTACTTGTAAACGAGCCCATCTTAATCTGGTCTGCCTTCTTCGGGCTAATTTTAGCCTCTGTAATCTTTGTGGCAAGACGCATAGAAAAATGGAAAGCAGACCGTTACATTATGCTCATCATCGGAACTGCCATTGGCTTAGGCTTGTCTTTTCTTACTCATGCAGAACAAAATGAAAGCTACTGGTATGTATTCATTTGTGGGATGATAGCTATGAGCAGCATGATCCTGCCCGGTCTTTCCGGCTCTTTCATTCTTATTCTGATGGGAAACTATGTCCTTTTAATGGTCACTTCCGTAAATGCTTTTTCCACTTCCCTTAGTGAATTATTGCAGGGTAATATGAACTTTTTTAGTAATAATCCTGAGATTATCAATTACCTTAAACTTTTGGGAATATTCGTATTAGGAGCTGCAGCAGGCATCATAGCATTTTCCAACATTTTGGCCTGGATATTTAAACATCAAAAAGATAATACACTGGCCATTTTATCCGGATTTATCCTGGGTTCTCTGGCAATTGTGTGGCCCTGGAAAAACGAAGTTTATTTAACAAAGGCAGGTGAAACCATCCTTGACCGCCATGGAGAACCCATCGTTATTGGTTATGAACGGTTTCTGCCGGATCTATCTCCGGAATTATTTTATGCATTTTTATGGATGGCCATAGGATTTGCTATCATCTGGTTACTTGAACGAACAGGAGAAAAAAAGAAATCATGATCAGAGCAGGACTCATCGGA
Source organism: Bacteroidota bacterium (assembly GCA_051748065.1). Taxonomy (GTDB): domain Bacteria; phylum Bacteroidota; class Bacteroidia; order Bacteroidales; family PWNQ01; genus PWNQ01. The sequence goes on along the minus strand of JBNJGZ010000121.1, from coordinate 1,841 downwards.
TATCCGGTTCAGCATTCTCAGTCTCCGCAATTATTCGAAAATTTTTTTCAAAGAGAAGGAATTCAGCATGCAGTCTATCAAACCTTTCCTGTTAAAGACCTGAGTAAACTACGTGATCTAATTAGAAATTACCCCGATCTTATCGGATTGAATGTTACAATCCCCCATAAAACGGATATCCTCTCCTATCTTGACGAGGTCTCTGACGAAGCGCTATCTGTTGGTGCTGTGAATACAGTCAGTATAAACAGACAAAAAAACACGCTTCGTTTAAAAGGCTATAATACAGACATCAAAGGATTTGAAGGTATGCTAAGCAAATATCTAAATAAACCTCCGGAAGGCGCTTTGATATTGGGTAGCGGAGGGGCCTCAAAATCTGTAGCATTCGTTTTGAAAAATCACAACATTCCCTTTAAAATCATCAGCAGAAGGCCCGGGAAAGGAGATTTGTTATATGATAAGATTACACAAAATCATCTCTCCCTCTACCCTTTGATTATCAACTGCACGCCTGCCGGAATGGAGCCTAATACCAATGAAATTCCTCCCATTCCCGTTGAATTATTTACTGCTAATAATACTGTATTTGACCTTGTTTACAACCCGCGTGAAACAAAGTTAATGCAGGAAGCCCAAATGCGGGGAGCCAAAGTGTATAATGGCTTAACTATGCTTGAAATGCAAGGGAAGGCTTCGTGGGAAATCTGGAAAAAGAATTTGATGTGAATGCCTAATTTTCTTATATTTGAACGAAAATTGTCAATACAGGATTAATAAAAAATGAAATATTATGGCAGTATTAGTAGAATTTGCAATGTTCCCAACCGACAAAGGAGGAAGCGTAAGTGAATACGTTAGTAAAATCATTCAGATGTTCAAAGAAAGTGATATTCCTTATCAGCTAACACCGATGGGCACTATTTTCGAAACAGAAAGCATGAAAGATGCCCTGGCCGTTATTCAAAAAGCTCATGACGTGTTGGAACCCCATACGGAACGTATTTATTCCACAGTAAAATTTGATGTCAAGAAAAACAAAAGTGGAATAATGAAACAGAAAATTCAGTCCATTCAAAATAAAATCGGAGACGACATTAACACTTAATAGTCTACAAATCAACAATCACACTGACTATTGAAAACAGGAACAATAAATCCTGTTTTCAATTTTTTGTTAATGAAGCCTGAGAACATTCTTTTTCTGTAAGTTTTTTCCACAATTCAGACTTTTGTAATTTCCGAAAGGTTTTTCTATTACAAGAAAAGTTTTCATACCATTTATATTCGGAACAGAGGATTATCCCTAAGCCTTCAAGCCCTTTTTCTTTATAAAGGTTATTTACTACACAAGTCGCCTTTTCCCGGGAAAAAGATGTCTGACGCCTTAACTTCAGTATGGCACTTTTCTGAATTTTAATGATTGTGGTTTGCTCTGGATATTTCAGATCAATAAATCCACGATTCGGATGATCAGGATTATACCAGACCACAAACCTATATCCCTTTCTGACAGGTATCCCGTCATCAGTTACAATTTGATCAAGAGATGGATTTGTGGGTCTTGCTTCATGTTTTTTATAAACAGAATCATTAACGGTGTAACTATAATGTAAATTCCGGCTGTCGTTGTTAAAACTGTATGGCGAAGTGACAAGTCCGACCGTTGTTGTATCATATCTTTTTAACATTAGATAACGGATATCATTCATAAAAAGAAAAATCAACATAATAATGGTTAGAGAAACTACAGATACCTGAAAATCTTTACGTTTAAAAAGAGGTTTGTTTTTTTTCTCATTTCGTGTTTTTATATAGTGTCTGTATCGGGCAGCTGCCTC
>JBNJGZ010000120.1:0-6142 GCA_051748065.1 Bacteroidota bacterium | reverse complement strand
AATCTCAGGGCTTTAGCCCTTTTAAATTTGTTATTCCCAAATATACTTAAATAAAACAAATTAATTCAAAAGCAAAGTGTCAAATTCTCTAAATCCCCGGCCTGAAGGCCGGAGAGGTTGGTTGAGATATTAATTTCAATCCCCGGCCTAAAGGCCGGGGCAATTAAAGGCCGGGGTAATTGGGGCTCTGCTCTTCTGATTCCCAATCACCTGAAGGCCGGGCAATTAAGGCCGGGCAATTGGGGCTCCTTTAATTGCTCTGTCCTTTAGGGTAAAAAGCCGGTTTATAAAAGGGCAACAGTTTGTGTTTATTGCTTTATAAATTTCTTCATTCCCCAACCTTCTTCTGTTTTGATTTTCAAAATATAAAGCCCTTTTGACAGATTACTTACATCCATGGTTTGTTGAATATTCTTTGTGTTCTTGCTTTCAATAAGCTTACCCTGACTACCTAAAATATCAATACTGATGATTTTATTTTCTGCTACTGTTTCAATTGTCAAATGACCTTTTGCCGGATTGGGATAAATCCTAATGTTGTTTATGATTTGCTGAGTTTCTTCAATTGAAACGCCGTTTTCATTAAAAACTGCTAATCCTTTTCCAGATCCAATCCATTTATTTCCCTGTTCGTCTATAGCAATTGAATGAACATTATTACCCGGCAAACCGGAATTTGAATTATTGTAAACAGTAGAGCTCGTGTTGTTAAATTTTGCCATTCCACCACCCCATGTGCCAATCCATTTGTTTCCCTGATCATCTATACTAATTGACAGAACTCCATTATCCGGCAACCCGGCATTTGATGCTTCATAAGCCGTCCAGTTTGCCCCGTCAAATTTGGCTATTCCACTGAAGGCACCGACTAAACCAATCCATTTATTTCCCTGTTCGTCTATGGTGATGTCATAAACATAATTACTCGGCAGACCGGAATTAGATTCGTTGTAAACGTTCCAATTATTGTCGTTAAATTTCGCCATACCGTCAATAGTGCCTATCCATTTGTTTCCCTGGTTGTCTATAGCAATGGACGGAACTTCATTATCCGGCAAGTCTGAATTTGATGCTTCAAAAACTGTCCAGTTTGTTTCGTCAAATTTAGCCACTCCACCTGTGGTGCCAATCCATTTATTTCCCTGTTCATCTATGGCGATTGACAAAACCTTATTATCCGGCAAGCCTGAATTTGATTGATTATAAACGGTCCAATTATTGCCATCAAATTTGGCCAATCCATCACCAAGAGTGCCAATCCATTTATTCCCCTGATCGTCTATGGTAATTGACCAAATAGTATCATTAGGCAAGCCTGAATTTGATGAATTATAAACGGTCCAGTTTGTCCCGTCAAATTTAGCCATTCCATTACCATCAGTGCCAATCCATTTGTTTCCCTGTTCGTCTATTGTAACTGAGTAAACAGTATTACCAGGCAAGCCGGAATTTGATTGATCATAATGATTCCAATTCTGATTTTGGGCCTTGCCTGTTAGAACAATAATTAAAGCAATTAAAAACAATGATAAATTTTTTGCATTCATAATTAAGGGTTTAAAAATTTTTATTGGTTGTCTAATATATAAAAATTACTGCATATACCAAACCTATCCCAAAAAGCCTCTACACATCTTAGCAAAATGTCAGTAATCCAAAGAATTTATAATTATTCTAAATTTTTTTTTGTATAGTTTTATAAAATGAAAAACAAATAATCCCCATTTGGTTATGAAAAAATTATACCTGTTTAATTCGTTTATAGTCAGCATAATAGTTATACTCTTTACATTTTTATCATCTCAAAATGCAACAGCAAAATCTGTAGATACCACCACTGCTTGTCAAATAGCTGAAAACCTGCTTTTTGAGCGCGGCGACAATCAAAACAATTCAATAGAGTTTAATTCGAACATAGCCCGGATTAAGAAAAATGCAGATACAGCGCTTTATTACGTTGTGGAAGTAAATAACGCATTCCATGCTTTAATTTCTGCGGACGATCGTATTTATCCAATACTTAGCTATGCTTTCAACCCCTATCCTGAAGGAGATTTTCCGCCGGCTTATAATGAATGGTTGAATAACACAGAGGAGCAAATCCTTTTTGTACTAAGAAACCAACTGACACCGGAAGCCTACGTCACGGAAGAGTGGAATTATTATCAGGATATAACACAGATCCAAAAAACCAATTATAAAGCGGTTTCTCCATTACTTGCCGCCACTTGGGATCAGGGCGACCCTTACAACTTACAATGTCCCTATTCCACAAGTTCTATGTATAATAACAATCATGTGCCTGTGGGTTGCATGGCAGTAGCCATGGGACAAATTATGCATTATCACGGTTTTCCTTCTACAGGCACGGGCTCGCACAGCTACACTTCTTCCTACGGAACAGAATCGGCAAATTTCGGCAACACCACCTATAACTGGTCCAATATGCCGGCAACACTCAGCTCGTCCAGTCCGTCATCACAAATAGATGATGTAGCCGAATTGCTTTATCACTGTGGAGTAAGTGTGGATATGGACTACGGCGACAACGGCAGCGGATCTTATTTCGGAGATGCTATGCTGGCCCTGGGAAACTATTTCAACTACAACTCGTCTTCAATGCACCATGAATCAAAGTCATCCACCAGCAACTGGGACAACTTGATAAAAAATGATATAGACAACGGACGCCCCATTTTATACCGCGGGAGTAACAGCAGTGGCGGAGGACATGCTTTCGTGCTTGACGGTTACCAGGGAAGCAACAACGACCATTACCACTTTAACTGGGGCTGGGGAGATTATTATAATAACTACTGTTATCTGAGTTCGGTTGTTCCTGCGAATACGACAGGATATAATTATACAACAAATCAGGCTGCCATTTTCGGTATTGAACCGGCAGTGAGCCCCGGAAATCCGGATATCGTCTACCATAGCAAACAAATTGATGATGACAACCAGGATCAAAGTTCCGGTAATGATAACGGGCAGGCGGAACCGGGAGAAACCATTGAATTAATCGTAACCTTAAAAAACAACGGAAACGGCCAGGCTTCCAACGTAAACGCCACATTATCCACTTCCGATCCCGATATCACGATAACAGATGATAACGAGGATTTCGGTACTATTAGCGCCAACGCAACCGCCGATTGCATTTATGATTACGATTTTGATGTTAGCAGTTCATGCCCAGATAAAGATGTTACTTTTACCCTGGACATTACGGACGGAAACAGCAACTCCTGGACAGAAACTTTTACGGTTCATATCTATGGCAACAGCGGATCATCATATTGTAGCGGCACAACAAACATCACTTCGTCCTCGGGGACTTTCAGCGATGGCAGCGGTACTAATGATTACAACAATGATTCCGACTGTAAATGGCTGATCCAGCCTTCAGGGGCTTCTTCCATAAACCTGACTTTTTCAAACTTTAACACAGAGTCGGGATATGATTTTGTGAAAGTTTACGATGGATCATCAACCTCTGATCCTTTGCTGGGAGAATTTTCCGGAAGTTCCATTCCCTCTGCGGTTAACTCCGGCGGAGGAACCATGCTGGTACACTTTACTTCAGACCACAGCAATACGGATGAAGGCTGGGAGGCTTCCTTTACCTCCACGAGTGGTTCCGGTCCCGAGGTAGTTTATGAATCAGGAGTGATCGATGATGATAATAGCGGCCAAAGCAGCGGCAATAACGACGGTTATGCAGATGCAGGCGAAACGATCGAATTACTTCTGGAGCTCAAAAACATTGGAGATGCCACAGCATACGGAGTGTCAACAAGTATTTCCTCTTCCGACCCGGATATAACCATCACCGATGCCACAGAAAATTATGGCGATATAAGTCAACAGGGAACGGCATGGTGCCCCGGCAACTACGTAATTGAAATCAGTAGCGCTAGCCCGACCAAGGATGTGGATATCCTGCTCACAACCACGGATAATAATGGGAATACCTGGACAGAAACTTTGGTTCTGTACGTTTACGGCTCTTCCAATAATTATTGCAGCGGACTAACTACATTTACCAATGCCTCCGGTACAATAGATGACGGCAGCGGAGCAAGCAATTACAATAACGATTCCGATTGCCGATGGCTAATCGATCCGGGAAGCACAGGAAATATAAGTCTTTCGTTTTCCACTTTTGATACGGAAGACGGATACGATTACGTAAAAGTTTATGACGGCAATTCCACCAGCGACCCTTTACTGGGAGAATTTTGCGGATCGTCACTGCCTCCGGTAGTTAACTCTTCCGGAAATCAGATGCTGGTTCGTTTCACTTCGGATTACAGCAATACAGCTGCAGGATTTTCTGCTTCCTATACCTCCGGGAGTACAGGAATTTCGCAACAAACAAAACAAGCGATCAAAATATATCCAAACCCTGCTGACGGACATTTCACACTGTCAATGGAGTCTTCTGCTGAAGAACATCTTACTATCAAAATAACAAATATGCATGGACAGGAAGTGTACTACGAAGAGCTGAAAAACCTTTCTGCCACCGGCTTCAAAAAAGATATTCAAACCGGAAACCTGTCATCCGGCATGTACTATCTGGATGTCCGGGGCGAAAAACTGCAGGTGAAGAAGAAACTGATTATTTATAAAAGATAATAACCGCAAATACGTCTTTTTACAACCTGATGCACTTCAGAGCAAACCACGGATTATAATTTAACAGAACATCATGCAGCTATACGTATGAAATTTATTATCTTTGCCACGCTTTTACCGGCCCAGTAGCTCAATTGGATAGAGCGTCAGATTCCGGTTCTGAAGGTTGGGGGTTCGATTCCTCTCTGGGTCACAAAACAGTTTGGAGGGAGAGTAGTGAGCGAGAGGGGCTATTACTCGTAAGTTAGTTTTTATCTTCACGATTAGTACCTGAGTATGCAGGCAACAGAGCAGTAGGCAATAAGTTTTCCCTGTTGCAAATATAGGCTGTCAGCTTTTCCCAGTGTAATTCGGAAGGAGAGCAATCACAGACAATTTGTTCTGCATAAGCCGGTTGCATACTGCATTTTGCTTACTGCCTATTGGCGAAAGAGCAACAGGCAAGGAAAAATCATTAAATCATTCCTGAAATAGCTTACAAAGCGTTTTTGCGCTATCCTTCAGATCAGAAACCGGTCTGGGATAATAATAAGATTAGCCGTTGTTCTCGTCCCCGAAGCTCAGCGAAACCTCCTGTTTTATATCCGGATGAAGACTTCTGGGGACAGGGCTTGCATGAACCAGACTTCTCAAAATATCTTTTTGTTCCTTCGTCAAATCATGGTTTGAAAAATCATATTCGATATGGATTTCACTTATGCGTCTCGGGTCGTTGCGCATGATTTTGCGGGTGGTTGCCTTAGCACCATCAATGGAAAAGCCGTGTTCCCGGGCTTTTATTCCCATAATCGTAAAAATACAGCTACACAAGGCACTGGATACCATATCGGTGGGTGAGAAATATTCGCCTTTTCCATTATTATCTACCGGCGCATCTGTGGTTATAGTTTCTCCTGACCGCTGGTGTTTAATTTTTGTCCGCAGATTACCGGTATATTCAATTTGATATGTTTCCATAGCACAATTTTTATATTTTTGTTTAATCAAATAAACACTATTTGAAATCCGATTGTTTTATTACTTTAGCAAAATAAATATTTAAAGCCATGATTAAGAAACAATTTTTGATTTTAATTTCTTTCGTATTTATCTCCGGCGGCCTTGTGACGGCTCAGGGGGTAACGATGGGTACAGACACAACAAAAGCCGATGATAATGAAAAAATGGCTAAAAAGGAGCGGTATATGTTTGGGATGGGTAACGACTTTTGGCTGGACGCTCCGGGAAATGCCGATATCCGGAATTATAACCCGTCATTTGTAGTTTCATTTATGTTTGACCATCCTTTGGGCACAAGTCCCTTATCGTTTGCCGCAGGCCTGGGATTGCAAAGCAATAATCTTTACTCGGATGCTTTTATACAAGAAAATGAGATAAATCAAAAATCAAAGTTTAAAGCAATACCCGATAGTCTGGATTATTCCAAAAATAAAATCAGCACAACCTATCTTGAATTACCTGTAGAACTGCGTCTTCGCATGCTGGAAGATAACGACCTGAC
>JBNJGZ010000119.1:0-6162 GCA_051748065.1 Bacteroidota bacterium | reverse complement strand
GGAGAGAAAGATTTCGAAGAGTTTTATACGGATAAGGAGATATTGGATTTAAAACGATTCAAGAATCTTGGGATTATTAAAAATGAACGTTCTTTTGAGAATGATAAACTGGAACACTTCAACTCAACGATTCGAAAGCTAAAAGAAGCTAAAGGCTGGAATAAAGCCGAATTGGTATCTTTATTTCAAGAGCTGATACCTAACTTCCTGCATAAGGAAACGGGGAAGTACTTAGATAGCAAGATGTAAGGGTAAAGGTGATGCTAAGGCTAAGATTAAGACAATTATGGGCTTAAATCAATCTTATAATTTTTGACAATTATTTGAGTTCATTCCTACCTGCCGCAGGCAGGTGTGGAAGAAAATAAACTGATGGAAGACGAATTTAAAGAAATAGTAAGCTTCATACGTAAGCTCTACAACCAACCAGAAGGTTTTATTCCCCTTCATGCCCCTGTGTTTATGGGCAATGAAAAGAAATACCTCAACGACTGCATTGATTCTACTTTTGTTTCAAGCGTGGGAAAATACGTAGACAAATTTGAGGAAATGGTAGCTGAGTATACCGGTGCTAAAAAAGCCATTGTAACCGTAAATGGAACCAATGCGCTTTACCTTGCCTTACATACTGTCGGCGTAGAACAAGATACTGAGGTCATTACGCAGCCATTGACTTTTATCGCTACAGCCAATGCCATTGCTTATACAGGCGCAAGGCCCGTTTTTATAGATGTGGACAAAGACACCATGGGACTATCACCGGAAAAACTTAGATATTGGCTTGAAGAAAACACAACAACAAACAACAAACAACAAACAACAAATAAAACCACAGGCAAATCAATCACCGCCTGCGTACCCATGCACACCTTCGGTCATCCGTGCCGAATTGATGAGATTGTCGAAATTTGTAATGAATACCATATCCCGGTAGTGGAAGATGCCGCAGAAAGTCTTGGAAGCACCCACAAAGGAAAGCATACCGGAACATATGGCAAACTGGGCATACTCAGTTTTAACGGGAATAAAACATTGACCACCGGCGGAGGCGGAATGATTATAACCAATGATGAGTTGCTGGGGAACCACATTAAACACTTGACTACCCAGGCCAAAGTGCCTCACCCCTGGGAATACATGCACGACCATGTGGGCTATAATTACCGTATGCCCAACATCAATGCAGCTTTAGGTGTAGCACAAATGGAGCGTATCGAAGAAATCATAAAAAATAAACGTCAAACCGCCCAGGCTTACACAGTTTTTTTTAATGATGGTAAACCATTTAACAACAAACAACAAACAACAAACAACAAACAAATAAAACACCTCACTGAACCCGAAAACTCGCACTCCAACTATTGGCTCAATGTAATTATGCTCAACAACCGCAAAGAAAGAGATGCATTTCTCAAACACACCAACGAAAACGGCGTAATGACCCGTCCCGTTTGGCAGTTAATGAATAAACTGGAAATGTTTAAAGATGCCCAAACCGGGAATCTAGAGAATGCGGAATGGTTAGAAGACAGGGTGGTGAATGTACCAAGTAGTGTTAACGCAAATAAGCAGATATGAAACAACCTATAATATTAATAGGTGGCGGTGGACATTGTAAAGCGTGTATTGATGTAATTGAACAGGAAGGGCGGTTTGCTATTCAGGGCATTGTTGATTTACCTGAAAAGAAAGGAAATACAATTCTGGATTACAAAATAATTGCAAACGATCTTGATATACGGGAATTGGCGAAGACATACAACAACTTTTTTATCACTATAGGGCATCTAGGCTCACCACAGCGCAGAATTGAATTGTTTAGGCTTATAAAAAAACTGGATAAAAAGCTGCCCGTTATCGTTTCGCCTAATGCATACATTTCAAAACACGCTGAAGTAAAAGAAGGTACCATTATCATGCACCATGCCGTTGTAAATGCAGGAGCAATAGTAGGGACTAACTGTATTATCAATAATAAGGCGCTCATTGAACATGACGCTCAAGTGGGTAGTACTTGTCATATTTCTACCGGAGCAATTATTAATGGCGGCGTAAGGGTTGGAAATAATACCTTTTATGGTAGTAACGCTGTTAGCAAGCAATATACAGAAATACCGGAGAACAGTTTTATTAAAGCCAATAGTTTGGTTAAATGATAACAACAATCGCAATCTTCACCACAACCCGCGCAGAATTTGGTTTGTTCAGGCCATTATTACAAGCAATAGATAAGTCTGATGCATTTGAATATAAGCTTTTCGCAGGTGGAACTCATCTGAAAAAGGAGCATGGAGAGACCATCCATGAGATAGAGGACGCAGGATTCAAAATAGCTGGTGTTTTTGATTATTTAGGTAATGGCGACAGAGCTTCCAAATTGACAGAATATACAGGACGGGCTACCCAACAGCTCTCCAAGCTGTTTCATGAATTTGATTTTGATTTTGTTTGTGTTCTGGGAGACAGGTATGAATTGCTTTCGGTACTACAAGCGGCCATCATTTTTCGGAAGCCCATCATTCATATACATGGCGGGGAAGAAACTCATGGCGCCATTGACGAACAGATCCGCCATATGATTACCAAAGCCGCACATGTTCACTTTGCCTCCTGCGAGGAATACTATCAAAATATCCGAAAGATGGGTGAACCCGATTGGCGGATATTCAACACAGGAGCTTTGGCTGTTGACAATATAAAACAGCTTAAACCATTGAACAAAAATGAATTATATCATGGTTTGGGATTGGATACGGATAAAAAAACTGCGCTGATGACCTATCATCCGGTAACGCTTGAAACCAAAATTTCCTCGGAACAGCAAATCATGAATCTCATTCATGCGTTTGATGGTTTTGATCTTCAGGTGTTGATTACATCCCCGAATATGGACACTGAGAATAATGATTTACGGAAAGCGATTTCAAAACACATTGACAACAAAAAATTCTTTTTTACAGAATCGCTGGGAGCCTATAAATATTTAAGCATGTTGCATTACGTGGATTTTGTGATTGGGAACTCTTCCAGCGGTATTCTTGAAGTACCTTATTATAAAATTCCAACAATAAATATTGGTGCGCGACAGGATGGCCGTATCAAACACCAAAGCATTTTGGACACAACTTACGATACATCAGCTATTCAGCATGCGATTCGTACATCACTCGACCCATCTTTCAGGGACGAATTGCAGGCTATGGAATATAAATTTGGTGAGGGCAGTGTAGCAGAAAAAATGGTAATAAGCCTTTCATCAATAATCAATCGCGATGATTTAATGATAAAAAAACTTGATTTTCCATGTTAGCAAAAGGGGTATATATTATCGCAGAAGCCGGTGTGAATCATGATGGCGATATGGACAAAGCTAAAAAGCTGATTGATGCCGCTGTTGAAGCCGGGGTAGATGCGGTGAAATTTCAAACCTTTCAGGCAAACGCTACCATTTCAAAAAATGCCGAAAAGGCTGCTTATCAAAAAACAACAACCGGAGAAGGTGAATCCCAATATGAAATGATTCAGCGATTGCAGTTGAGTGAGGAAGATCATATGGTATTAATGGATTATTGTAATGAGAAAAGCATTGAGTTTCTCTCTTCTCCTTTTGATTTAAACAGCATTCAGTTGCTCAATAAACTGGGATTAAATACCTTTAAAATACCATCAGGAGAAATAGTTAATTTGCCTTATCTTGAAGCGATTGGGAAGCTAAATAAAAATGTCATCCTGTCAACAGGCATGTCAGATTTAGGTGAAATAGAAGATGCATTGGACGTGCTGAAGATGGCGGGAACGAATAAGGAAAATATTACTGTCTTGCATGTAAATACGGAATACCCAACACCTATGGAAGATGTTAACCTCAAGGCCATGCAAACCATACGAGATTCTTTTAAGGTGGAAGTAGGATATTCTGATCATACTTTAGGGATTGAAGTACCTGTGGCAGCTGTTGCTTTGGGAGCTACAGTGATTGAGAAACACTTTACACTGGATAAAAAGGCTAAAGGCCCCGACCACAAGGCATCACTTGAACCTGCCGAACTCAAAAAAATGGTGCTGGCCATTAGAAATATTGAAAAGGCGCTTGGTGATGGTATCAAGACACTTTCAAAGTCTGAAAGGCAGAATAAACCGATCGTGCGAAAGAGTATTGTTGCTCAGCAAAAAATAGCCCTTGGCGAAACCTTCACTTTCGATAACCTTGGCGTTAAACGACCAGGTACCGGAATTTCGCCCATGAGATGGAAAGAGGTTGTTGGCAAACTAGCAAAACGCGATTTTAATGAAGATGAACAAATAGAGTTGTAGATAATGAAAAATATGCAGGAACATATTATCCATGAAAAAGCACCCATTAAAAAAGCATTGGAGCAGTTAAATAAATTGCCCAAAACACTGACGCTCTTTGTGGTAAATGCAAAGCAACAATTGTTGGGTACCCTAACCGATGGAGATATTAGACGTGGTTTTTTGAAGGGAAGAACGTTGGAGGATACTGTCGGCTTGTTTGTAACGGCTGATTTTCATTATTTAAATAACGAAATTGATGTTCAGAAAGTTAAAGAACTTAAAGATAAAGGAATACGGCTGCTACCCGTGATTGATGAAAGCATGCGGATAAAAAAAGTGTATGATTTGCATCGCCTGAATTCTATTTTACCATTGGATGCCGTTATTATGGCCGGGGGGCGCGGGCAGCGACTACGGCCGATTACAGATACTGTTCCTAAGTCTATGGTAAAGCTGGGGGGTAAACCCATCATTGAGCATACTATTGACCGATTGATTTCTTATGGAATTGAGAATATCTATATCTCTGTAAATTATTTGAAAGAACAGATAATGGACTATTTTGGCGATGGGTCTGAAAAGAGCATTACTATACAATACATTGAAGAAGCAAAGCCTTTAGGCACGGCAGGAGCTTTATCGCTGGTAGAAGATTTTAGCAATGATATTCTTTTAACCAACTCCGATTTATTTACCAATATTGACTATGAAGATTTTTACCTGGCTTTTTTGGAACAAAAGGCTGATATGGGCATTGCGTCTATACCATATACTGTTAATATACCCTATGCGATTCTTGATGAGGAAAACAATACAGTGCAAAGTTTTAAAGAAAAACCCTCGCACACACACTATGCAAATGGAGGTATTTATTTAATAAAAAAGGAAATTATAACACAGATACCTGAAAACATATTTTTTAATACCACTGATTTAATGCAAAAATTGATAGATGGCAAGATGAATGTTATTCATAATCCCCTTACTGGATATTGGATTGACATCGGTAAGCATGAAGATTTGAAAAGAGCACAAGAAATTGTAAAACATACTTAAGATGATACAGACAATAGCAGAAACAGCATGGCATCACGATGGTGATTTTTATTTTATGAATAATCTGGTAGATGAACTAATACAAAATTCAAAAGCAGATTTCATAAAACTACACATAACAATTGATTTTGATGAATACATGTTATCTGATCACCCCGGATATGAGTTTTTAAGGAATAATGCATTGACAGAAAAACAATGGAGAAGACTGATTGAAAAAATTATTGCATCTGATAAAGAGTTAATGTTGCTATTTAATGACCGCAAAGCAGTGGAATTTGGAATGCAGTTTAATCCATCATTAATAGAAATACACTCTGTTTGCCTGAATGATATTCACTTAATAGCGAAAATTAAAAACTTAAATACCACTAATATTCCATTAGTTTTAGGGGTTGGCGGTTCAACACTTTATGAGATTGAAAATGCAATTCACCAATTGGAGACTGAAAACATCGTGTTGATGCATGGATTTCAGAATTACCCAACAAATTATCAGGATGTTAATTTTAACAGAATGCGCAAAATAATGAATATGTATCCGCAATTTAAACATGGTTATGCGGATCATACTGCCTGGAATGAATCCAATAATAGCCTTATTACAATTATGGGAGCCTCTCTTGGTATGAGTTTTATCGAAAAACATGTCACTACTACTCCCGGTGCAGAACGAACTGATTGGCAAGCTGCTATAGGTATAGAACAATTTAATAATTTGGCTAAGGATTTGGAAATCCTTGATCAATGCAATGGTAATGGTTTATTGAAACTTAATGAAGGTGAACGAAAGTATTCTGTTTTTGGTCC
>JBNJGZ010000118.1:0-6242 GCA_051748065.1 Bacteroidota bacterium | reverse complement strand
TTTTAAATGATTTTAAGCTAGATAATCAGGAAACTCAGAAAATATTTGAGTCCTTTTCGGAGAATACTATTTCGAACTTCCATTTGCCCTACGGGATTGGACCTAATTTTTTAGTTGATGATGCCTTGTACCATGTTCCGATGGCTGTGGAAGAAAGTTCTGTTGTTGCAGCTGCTTCTAAAAGTGCAAAATTTTGGTATGATAAAGGTGGTTTTCAGACGGTTTTTCTAAAAAAAATTAAAACAGGACAAATTCATTTCACATTTGACGGATCAAAAGAACTTTTACTGTCTTATTTTGAAACGATAAAGCATGATTTATATCAATCTGTAAAAGATTTGACCAAACGCATGGAAGCCCGCGGTGGAGGTATCCGGGAGATTAAACTTATCGATAAGAGAAAGGATCTGCAAAATTATTATCAGTTGATGGTCACTTTTGATACAGCTGATTCCATGGGAGCAAATTTTATCAATTCCTGTCTTGAAACGATGGGGCAGGCTTTACAGAAATTTATGGTTAGCAAGCCAGACATAAAAGAATATTCCTTTGAGATTATCATGGCCATTTTGTCGAATTATACTCCTGAAAGTATCATCCGCATGAAAGTGGAAACTACGCTTGATAAGCTGGATAATATTGCACCACAAACTGACGGGATAACTTTTGCACAAAAATTTCAAAAAGCGGTGGAAATTGCTCGCCACGATGTGTTTCGTGCAACAACGCATAATAAAGGAATTATGAATGGCGCTGATGCTGTTGTTATTGCAACAGGAAATGATTTTAGAGCTGTGGAAGCTGCTGCTCATGCTTATGCAGCAAGAAATGGGTCTTATGCTTCACTTTCCGAGTGTTTTCTTGATGGAAATACTTTTCGGTATGAATTGGAACTACCACTTTCCGTTGGTACTGTTGGCGGTTTGACCTCTCTGCATCCACTGTCTGCATTTTCAATACAACTTTTGGGAAATCCTTCTGCCGAAGAATTGATGAAAATTATTGCAGCTGCAGCTCTTGCCAATAATTTTGGTGCTATTCGTTCGCTTGTTACGGAAGGAATTCAAAAGGGGCACATGAAGTTGCATTTGGATAATATTCTTTTGAAATACAATGCAACACAGGAGGAACATAAAAAAGCAAAAGCATATTTTGCTGACAGGAAAGTTAGTTATGCTAACGTAAAATCATTTTTAGATGAACAAAGAAGTTGAAACATATTATTCTTATGGTAAGTTGTTGTTAACTGCTGAATATCTGGTTATGGCCGGAGCTGATGCTTTGGTCTTTCCTGTAAATAAAGGACAGGCGTTAGAAGTTGAACCCTCGGAAATGAATTCACTCCTTTGGGAGTCGTTTTACCAGGACGAGCGATGGTTTTCTGCAGAAATGGACGGGGAGAACTTTGAAATACAGGATACTACCAATGAAGAAAAAGCCGGTTATGTGTCCCGTTTATTACAATTGGCGTCGGCTTTAAGCCACAAGCGCAAGCAGCTTAATAATAAGAAGATAACTACTCGTCTGGATTTTCATCCGGAGTGGGGAATGGGTTCTAGTTCTACTCTGATTGTTAATGTTTCCCGGTTGTTTGATATTAATGCTTTTGAGCTTTTCAATAAAGTGTCGGAAGGTTCCGGTTTTGATATCGCTGCCGCATTATCAGGTTATCCCTTACGTTACAGGTTAAAAAAGAATAAGCGGGAGATGAGCCCGGTAAAATTGCCTGAATTATTTTTTAATCATGCATTTTTTGTATATCTCGGGGAAAAGGCTCATTCGGAAATAGCTGTAGAAGAATTTCAAAAGAATAGCAAAGATTTTAAAATGCCGGTAAAGTATATCAATGAAATTACAGCACAATTTACCGAAATTGAGAGTGTTCATGAACTTAGCCGGATTACAAAAGAACATGAAGAATTTATGAGTGATATCCTTAACCTTGAATCGCCCACGAAACGTTTTGGCGATTATCCTTATGGAATGAAATCCTTAGGTGCCTGGGGCGGAGATTTTATTATGGCTATTCATCCTAAAGGAAAAGCGGAAGTTGAAAAATATTTCAAACATAAAGGATATCCCGTTGTTTTTTCTGCAAATGAACTGAAAGTAAGTTGAATACTATGGGAACGAAATACATAAGTGAAGCGATTGCTGATGCCGGATTTTTGCCGGAGAAAGGAAAAATTGTCTGGGAAAGTCCTTCCAATATTGCTTTGATAAAATATTGGGGCAAATATGGTCAGCAGTATCCTGAAAATCCTTCCCTTAGCATGAGCCTGAAGAAATCAGTCTCCATTGTAGAGTTAATTTTTCAAAAAAACACAAATAAAAAAGGGACTGTTGATTTTAAGTTTGAAGGGAAAGAAAACCAATCATTTAAGAAGCGTGTGGACAACTATCTGCAACAATTATCAGGTTATTTCCCGTTTCTAAAAGATTTGCATTTGGAAATCAATAGCTATAATACATTTCCTCATTCTTCCGGTATTGCTTCATCGGCCTCTTTTATGAGTGCCCTGGCTTTATGTTTATGTTCTCTGGAAAAATTCAGTCAAAATATATTTGATAATACTTTTTATCAAAAAGCTTCATTTATGGCCAGATTGGGTTCGGGGAGTGCATCTCGTTCGGTGTATGGAGAGTATGCATTTTGGGGGAAAAATTCCGGAATTTCCGGTAGTTCCGATGAATATGCGGTAAGCTTTACTAATCATATCCCTGAAAAATTACAAACAATTTATGATGCCATAATTATTATCAATTCGGCACCGAAAAAAATTAGTTCCAGCCAGGGACACCAACTTATGCAAAATCATTTTTATAAGGAAAATCGTCTACAACAAGCAAACACGAATATTTTCCGTCTGATTGATGCTATTTCTTCTAATAATTGGAGCTCCATGACAGAGGTGATCGAAAATGAAGCTTTAAGTTTGCATGCTTTGATGCTTAGTTCATGTCCGGGATATATTTTATTACAACAGCAAACGATTGATACTATTGATGCCATAAGAAAATTTCGAGATGATAGCGGGGCACAGGTTTGTTTTACGTTGGATGCCGGACCGAATGTGCATGTGCTTTATCCGGAAGAAGATAAAAAACAAGTAGAACCATTCATTGATCAGAAGTTAAAGCCGCTGGCAGAAAACAATCATATTATTTACGATAAAACAGGTGATGGCCCTGTTTTAAGAGAAAAAGAAAAGCGATGAAACGAATTTTTGATGCAGGTAGTTTAGGTATAAATCAGGAATTGTGGTTCCGATCACAGAGTCCGGGATTAAAATCAATTTAAGTTATGAAGGATAAATCATCCATATTTTACGCAAAAATCTTGCTTTTTGGAGAGTATAGCGTCATTACAAAATCCATGGCCCTGACGATACCTTATGGTCATTTTAACGGAGAGCTTAGTTTTATTCATGAAGATAAGTACACCGATTATGATTATGCCAAATGGTCGAATCGACAACTAAAAGACTTACTGGAATATATCCGGAATCTGGAAAAAGAGGGGAAATTGGAGGCGAGTATGGAACTTAAACGTTTTGATGAGGATATACGGAAAGGCCTGTATTTTGAATCTACGATTCCACAAGGTTATGGTATTGGTAGTTCAGGAGCCCTGGTTGCTGCTGTTTATAAACGATATGCCAATCCGGCAATTATTTTTCACCCTTCCATGGACCAGGAAACACTCGCTGAGTTGAAAAGACATTTTGCTCAGATAGAATCATTTTATCATGGAACCAGTTCCGGAATAGACCCTTTAAATAGTTATGCCCGGTTCCCTTTGTTGATAAAAGATATGCAAAACATCCATGCTGTGAGCATTCCCCGTAGTCAGCATTTTTCCGATGGTGCTATCTTTCTTATAGATACCGGTAGTCCGGGTAAAACTGAGCCTTTGGTTAATATCTTTATGGAAAGCCTCAAAAGCTCAAGCCCTAATTCGATCAATGAGGATGAATTGAACACCATTACAAACAATGCAATACAAAGTTTGATAGCGAGTGACTCCGGTATGTTTTTTCAAAAACTAAAGGAATTGTCTCAATATCAGTATTCTCATTTTGCACCGATGATCCCGGATGATTATTTGGAAATCTGGAAATACGGATTGACGTCTGATGATTTTTACTTAAAGCTTTGTGGTTCCGGCGGAGGTGGTTTCCTATTGGGGTTTACGCCAAATTATTCCAAATTGCAAACTATCTTTAAAAAGATGAATGTCAATCACATTCCTGTTTATAAACAAAAATAAGAATAGACGGCCTTTTTTATTTTTGATCGCTTTTCTGGATATGCAAATTGTGCCCCATTTTCAATTCTTTTGTTTCCAGATAAAAGCGATTGTGCTGTGTGGGTTGTATGATTAAAGGCACTGTTTCTACTGTTTCTAAGCCAAACCCGTTAAGACCAGCCTTTTTTTCCGGGTTGTTCGTTATCAGGCGCATTTTTTTAACTCCCAGATCGCGCAAGATTTGAGCCCCGATTCCATAATCCCGCTCATCAGGAGCAAAGCCGAGTTCTTCGTTAGCTTCCACGGTATCCATACCTTTTTCCTGAAGGTGATATGCTTTGAGTTTATTATAAATTCCAATTCCGCGTCCTTCCTGACTCATATACAATACGATTCCTTGTCCTTCCCGTTCAACCATTTGCATTGCAGTATGAAGCTGATCACCGCAATCGCATTTATGGGAACCAAAAATATCTCCGGTCATACATGAGGAATGAACGCGGACAAGTATAGGTTCATCTGGAGTAATTTCGCCTTTTACAAGAGCAAGATGGGGTTCGTTGTTGTTATTTTGACGGTAGGCATGAAGTCTAAAATGGCCGTAGTCTGTAGGCATATCTACTTCTTCTTCCTTAGTGATCAGGCTTTCTTTTTGTATCCGGTAAGCGATCAAATCTTCAATACTGATAATTTTCAGATTAAATTTTTGGGCTATCTTGTATAAATTTGGCAGCCTGGCCATAGAACCATCTTCGTTCATGATTTCGACCATGGTTCCTGCCGGTTTAAGTCCGGCCAATCTTGCAAGATCAATAGAAGCTTCGGTATGCCCTGCGCGGCGAAGGACACCATTTTTTTTGGCTTTCAATGGAAATACATGCCCTGGACGGCCTAAATCTTCGGGTTTCGTGTTTGGATCAGCTAATGCCTGAATTGTCTTAGCACGGTCCGAAGCTGAAATTCCCGTAGTTACTCCATGACCATTTAAATCAACGGAAACGGTAAAGTTTGTAGCTAACTGGGCGGTATTTCGGGTTACCATAAGTTCCAGGTCCAGCTCCTGGCAACGTTCTTCAGTGAGTGCTGTGCAAATTAATCCACGACCTTCTTTTGTCATGAAGTTAACCACTTCAGGAGTAACTTTCTCAGCCGCAACAACAAAATCCCCTTCGTTTTCGCGGTCTTCATCATCAACAACGATAATAAGTTCTCCCTGGCTTATTGCTTCTATGGCTTCTTCTATAGTATTTAACTGTATATCCATTATCTTAGGCTTCTAAAATTGGTGCAAAGATAGTGATTTTTGAGATTTTTAACGCAACTAACATAGGTATATTCAATAACTTTAAATGTCCTTGTAGCTAAAAGAGTTTTTGAGATAATAATTGGTGGTTCTGATCAAAATATGTTGTGATATTGAAAAGTAGAATTAACTATGAGAGCCCGGGAATGAGCAATAAAATAACTACTTTTGCACTATGAGCCATAATAAAAACTATATGATCCCTGCGAGTGCAAAAGAGATGAAGGCACTTGGCTGGGAACAGGCAGATATCATACTTATCAGTGGTGATGCTTATGTGGATCATCCTGCTTTTGGTGTTGCCGTTTTGGCTCGCATGTTACAGCATTATGGCTATAAAGTAGCTGTTATTCCGCAGCCGAATTGGAAAGACGATTTGCGGGATTTTAAAAAATTAGGAAAACCCCGGTTGTTTTTTGGTGTTTCAGCAGGGAATATGGACTCGATGGTTAATCATTACACGGCCAATCGGCGGCTGCGCTCCGATGATGCATATACGCCCGGTGGAAAAGCCGGATTTCGGCCAGATTATGCCACATCAGTATATACCAGGATTTTAAAAAGTATATTCCCTGACTCGCCCGTGATCATAGGTGGTATAGAGGCCTCTATGCGACGCTTTACACATTATGATTATTGGCAGGATAAGCTTAATAAAGGGATCCTGGCGGATTCGGAGGCGGATATGTT
>JBNJGZ010000117.1:5863-6293 GCA_051748065.1 Bacteroidota bacterium | reverse complement strand
CCTACCGGCGGATTCCGAAAGCTGAGTCTCATTGAATGTGTTCGCTTTTTCTCTCTGTCTCTTAGTTCGCTTCGTTCGCCTTCTCGCATCATCGCATCATCGCTTCATCGCATCATCGCCAACTCGCTCTTCGCGCACCCGTACCTAAATGGGAAACATGTTTGTTTCATTTGTTTATATTTATTTTAATCGTTTCACCCATTTTCATCAAAATTAAAAAATAAACACGCTTAAGTCAATCTTCTGAAAAACATTTTATCAAAAAAATTAAAACTTCGTTTAATTTAACTCCCTGACTTCCCAAATTGATCAATCTTTTGGTTATTTTTGCTATCTAAAATTAAATCACTCATGAGGCGAACAAAACTGGTCGTGTTTTTTTTTTTTTTTTTTTAATAAGGGTTTATAAGACAAGCGTGTTGAAATTTTT
>JBNJGZ010000117.1:0-5853 GCA_051748065.1 Bacteroidota bacterium | reverse complement strand
TTTATTTTTTATTTTTTCATCCGGATTATTCGCACAAGCTGATTCAATTGGTTTGAAGCCGAAAAGCCGTAAGTTTTTCAAAACTCAACTGGATAGTATGGATGCCATGTGGGCTCTTCAAAGTCTTGATATAGATTCTACAAACAATCAACCCGAATTACTTGATATCACGCCTGAACAGGTAAAACAAACGCTGAAAAACATCGAAAAAGATATTCCCTTAAAATATAGCAACCTCAGTTGGGAGATAATAAACTTTTATATTTCTGAGCACCATGAGCAAACAGAGCGTTTACTGGCTTTATCAAAAAAATCACTTCCCCAAATAGACAGTATTTTAGAAACACATGAGTTACCGAATGAGCTTAAATATCTTCCTTTGGTAAAATCAGCCATGAACCCGCATTTTATGTCGAAAAAAGGCGCATCCGGCCCCTGGCAATTCACCTATTCCACCGGGCGTCTTTATGAATTGGATATCGACTCGTATATTGATGAACGAAGAAATTTGATTCAATCAACCGTGGCAGCTTCCGAAATGATTAAAGATTTATATAAAATCTATAAAGATTGGCCTTTGGCAATTATAGCTTATAACTGTGGGCCCGGAAACTTAAACCGTGCAATCAGACGTGCTGACAAACAAACCGATATTGACAAAATTTATCCATATCTGCCGTCACCCGAACGAGACATTTACCCGGCTTTTGTAGCTATGAGCTATATCATTGACCAAAAAAAAGAACTTAACCTAAATTCAACTACTGTGCAGTGGCCGTTAAAAACAGACACTGTTGAAGTCAACAAAAAACTTCATCTTGGCCAGGTATCCGAGGTCCTCAATCAAAACATTCGTTTGCTGAAAGATTTAAACCCCCAATACAGACGGGGAATAATTCCGGCTTCTTACCGTAGCTTTCCTCTCAATTTACCGGTAAGTATCAAAGATAGTTTCCGTTTACTGAAAGATAGCATCTATCACCACCGGGATACGTTTTATTTTGAATTAAAACCTGAACCTGAAGTCGCATCCGGGAAAAAATATGCCAGCCATAAGCCCAAATCACCATCAGGAAACCATACAGCTATTTATTATACCATCAAACCCGGAGATAATTTGGGGTTCGTTTCGGAATGGTTTGACGTCAGCACAAGCGATTTGCGATACTGGAACAATATCAGAGGAAATGTGATAAGGGCAGGCCAAAGACTTATGATCTATGTTCCTAAAGAAAAAGCCGATTATTACCGGGAATATGATAAACTGAGCTTTTCTGAAAAGCAAAAAAGAGAAGGAAAAGTAGTAGAACCAACACAAAAGAAACAGCACTCCACAGAAACTTTAGAAGAAGGAGAATACATTATTTACGAAGTCAAGCAAGGTGATAATCCATGGACGATTTCCCGGAAATTCCCCGGTGTGTCAGATCAGGATATTTTACGCTGGAATAATATTCGTCCGCGTGACTTAAAACCCGGGCAAAAACTAAAAATCAAAAAACAATAAACATGATAAAGCCGAAGCACACGCTTTTGGTTTTAATTGCAGTTTTTATGCTGCTAGGCTTAGTTAGCCTCGTAATTCCTGAAGATGGATGGAAAGTCAATAAACATATAACTATAAACTTTCCAACCTTTAATAGCCTGATTAATCCTGAAAATCCCGACTATAAAGATATTTCGCAAATTATTAATAAGCACACTGACACTACTTCCTTAAATGTTATTGATACCACTAACTCAAAAACGGATACGATAAGAGCCAATGCCGATAGTTTGCAGAAAATTACGCATAAACTTACGATGACATCTGAAGGGCGTGATAAACTGCGCAATTTTTTCAACAAATTAAGCAGCACTTCAAACTCCTCAAAGCCGGTACGCGTGTGGCATTATGGAGACTCACAGATTGAAAGTGGTCGCATCACTAGTTTTTTAAGAGAACGACTTCAAAGTGCTTTTGGAGGACAAGGCCCCGGTTTACTTCCAGTAAATCCCGTTTCTCAAAAATTATCCTGGCGTATGCATCCCGATGGGAACTGGGAACGACACACTTTATTCGGAAAAACTGATACTACATTACCGCATCATCGCTTCGGCCCCTTACTTTCCATCAACAGATTTGCACCTTTCCATAATGACAGCATTCCCAACGATAGTCTGATTTACGAAGGTTCCGTAAATATAAAGAACTCTTTTCAGGGCTATAAACATACACATCAATACCAAAAAGCTGTTTTGCATTATGGAAACAACTATCGCCCCGTTCAGGTTAAGGTAACAGATAAAGAAAAAGAGCTTATTCATAAGGATAGTCTGTCACCAACTATAAATAAATATAAGATGTGGCAAATTCCTGTTGATCCGGGTAAAGAGGAATTTACACTACATTTTTCCGGCTATGACAGCCCTGATTTTTACGGACTTTCACTGGAAAGCTCAAATGGTGTTATAGTAGACAATATCCCTTTAAGAGGAAGCTCCGGGCTCATCTTCACACGAATCAACTACAATTACTACTTACAGCAACTGAAACAGTTTGATGTGGATTTGATCATTTTGCAGTTTGGTGTTAATATGGTATCGGATGAGCGAGAAGACTTTTCATATTATGAACAATGGATTTATAATCAACTGAACACGTTAAAGAAAATGCATCCGGAAATGCCGGTAATTGTTATTGGACTTTCTGATATGGCCCAAAAGGCAGGCACAAATTACAAAAGTTATGAGAGCGTCTCTAAAATTAGAGATGCATTAAAAAATGCAACACAACGCGCTGGATATTGCTTTTGGGATTTATATGAAGCTATGGGTGGAGAAAATTCAATGCCTAGCTGGGTTTTTGCAGAACCTCCCCTGGCCAATAAAGATTTTACACACTTCAATTACCGTGGTGCCCGTATCATCAGCAATATGTTTTACAATGCTTTAATGTTTGAATATCAAAAATATGCCCCAAAAACACCTGGAAATAATGAGGAATAAAATCATCGGCATATTAATATTTTCTCTTGGGCTCTCTCTTTTAGCAACAGGTCAGGTTTATACTGACGAAACAAATCAATACAAATTCTTAAACACCGACAGCAATCATTTGGCCATCAATAATAGCAAACAAATGCGGTTGATGTTCCAAAAGCTGGAGTCTTTAGTTCGTGGTAGAAACCATAAAATAAATGTATTACATATAGGAGACTCTCATGTACAGGCTGATTTTTTCTCTCATCAAATGAGAAAACAAATGCAGAGCATCGCTTTAGGTCAGAATGGCGGACGTGGTTTTGTTTTTCCTTATCGTATGGCCAAAACAAATAATCCATTGAATTATAAAGTTGATTATTCAGGCGATTGGCAACCATGCAAAAATGTAAAGCGTAAAACAAATTGCGAGATCGGTTTGGGGGGCATTTCGTTAAGTACTCATGAAGAATGCGCATCCTTTCAAATATGGTTCCCGGAAGACAAAGAACCAGAGTATTATTTTGAGCGGGTAAAAGTTTTTCATACGTGCGATACTTCAATATGGAGTTTGCGCCCCGCGGATACCACACTTGAATATACTATGGAATATCATCCTGAGTATGGTTATACACGGTATACCTTTCAGGAATTAAAAGATAGCATTCGATTCACTCTACATCAAAAAAAACAAGCAGGCAATAAAGCTAATGAATATATTCTTCATGGCCTGTCGCTTGACAATGGAGATCCCGGGATTGTTTATCATTCTGCCGGTGTTAACGGTGCGGATGTAAAGTCATGGCTAAGATGCAATTTATTACAAAAGCACGTAAGTGCAATTGATCCGGATTTGATCATAATTTCTCTTGGGACAAATGATGCATATATGCAAAACTTTAATGAACCCAAATTCAAATATGACTACCGCCTGCTAGTGGAAAAATTGCGGGCAGCAGCACCGGAAGCGGCTTTTTTACTCACTTCCCCCGGTGACAGTTACCGCTATCGCCGGTATCTAAACCGGAACATACCCAAAGCAGTAAACCTCATAAGTGACATCGCTGATGATCAAAACATGGCATTCTGGAACTTTTATCAGGTTATGGGAGAAATGAATTCCATATCGCAATGGCACCGTGCCGGATTAAGCAGTTATGACCGCTTACACCTAAGCCGCAAAGGATATCAATTGCAGGGGAAATTATTGTTCACCGCATTTATGAAGGCATTTGGCGATTATATTTACAGCACAACACAGTTATCAGATAAAGATCAAATGAATACAAACTAAGACATGGAAGAGTGGCTAAGAAACATATTTGTCTATGACCCTGAAGCTCCAATGCTTTTTACAAGGTTTTCTTTCTGGGCTTTTTTCGGAGTATTACTGCTTTTTTATTCCATTTTATACAAAAAAAATGCGATCCGCAATGTATACCTGTTTGTAATGAGTCTGTTCTTTTACTATAAAACCGGTGGCCATTTTTTCTTCCTGCTAATATTTTCCACAGTTGTTGACTATACATTGGGGAACTTAATTTATAATTCTCCACGCCAATGGAAAAAGAAGTTTTTTGTTGCCATGAGTATTGTGGTTAATTTGGGCTTGTTGTCTTATTTTAAATATTCATATTTCTTTACAGGTCTCGTGAATAAAATTTTCCATACAGATTTTGAAGTAATCGACTGGCTTGCTTTATGGGCTAATGAAATTGCCGGAGGATCATTTGATGTAAGCACCATTATTTTACCGGTTGGTATTTCCTTTTATACTTTTCAAACAATCAGCTATACGGTTGATATCTATCGTCAAAAAACCAAACCGGTTAAAAACATTTTGGATTTCGGATTTTATGTCTCTTTCTTTCCCCAATTGGTTGCCGGACCCATCGTCCGTGCCTCTGAGTTTGTGCCTCAACTTTATAAAAAATACCATCTCAGTAAAAAGGAGTTCGGGCTCGCCACATTTTTGATTTTAAATGGTCTGATCAAAAAGATGTTGATCTCAGATTATATCGCCATCAATTTTGTCGACCGTGTTTTTTCTGACCCGGCTACATATAGCGGATTTGAAAATCTTATGGCTGTCTACGGATATAGTCTTCAAATTTATTGTGACTTTTCAGGTTACACGGACATTGCTATTGGAGTAGCCCTTTTACTGGGATTTCGCCTTCCCTGGAACTTTAACTCCCCTTATAAAGCGGCAAATATCACGGACTTCTGGCGACGCTGGCACATTTCCCTTTCCACCTGGTTGCGGGATTACCTCTATATTCCATTGGGAGGAAACCGAAAAGGCAAAACCCGTACTTATGTCAATCTGATGATCACTATGCTGCTGGGAGGACTATGGCACGGTGCCGCCATGCGATTTATTATCTGGGGAGGCCTTCACGGTATCGGTCTGGCAATCCATAAAGCCTGGTTGAAAATATTCGGCAAACCCGACCCGGCAAAGGGAAACATGCTCACTCATTTTGTTTCCGTCTTTTTCTCTTTTCATCTGGTTACATTTGCCTGGATTTTCTTTCGATCACCCGATATGGATTCCGCCGGTATAATGCTTAATCAAATGGTTCATAATTTTTCCGGAGAGTTAGTTCCTAAAATGATCGAATCGTATTGGATTATCTTTTCTCTTATGTTGGCAGGCTTTCTTATCCACTGGCTGCCGAAGTCTTTCAAAAATTTATATACAAACTGGTTTATTCGTACACCTCTCGTTATTAAAGGGCTTATTGCCGTCGTTGTGGTAATTATCCTGTATCAGGCACAATCCGCTGAAGTTCAGCCTTTCATCTATTTCCAGTTTTAATCTTCGCCTTTTTTATTATCCTGCTATTCCAGATTGAATTTGGAGCTATTCTAAACAATACAATTTTCCCA
>JBNJGZ010000116.1:0-6306 GCA_051748065.1 Bacteroidota bacterium | reverse complement strand
TTTTGTCATATAATCATCTTTGATGACGGCATATTTAGGATATTCAAATGAATAATTAAGATTGGAGTCCAACTTAACATAAGATTTTTCCGGCTTCGCAATCCGGAAGTATCCACGTGGCTTGGGGTAATGCTCATCATTTTCACATCCTCCTGTAATGAATGCTATAACTACTGTGGCAAACAGGAAATAAATTAATTTTTTATTCATTGATTTTAACAGTTATCCGTGTTATTCTACGATCACTTACACTTTGAACGATAAATGTAAAATTTTCGTGCTCAACCTTTGTTCCTTTTTGAGGAATTTGTCCAAGTTTTTCCAATATAAAACCCGCCAAAGTATCCGCATCCCCGCGAACATGATTAAAAATTTTATCGTCTATCTGCATTGCTTTACAAAAGTCATTCAACGAAACTTTTCCTTCAAAAAGATATTCATTTTCCCCTATTTTCTTATAAAGAAAATGCTCATCATCATTGTCGAATTCATCGACGATTTCCCCGACAATTTCTTCAATGACATCTTCCATGGTAACAATTCCTGAAGTTCCACCATATTCGTCAACAACAATTGCCAGGTGAATTTTTTTCTCCTGAAATTCAATTAAAAGATCACTAATCTTTTTATTCTCTGGAACAAAAAAGGCCGGACGAATCATAGAACTCCAGTTGAAATCCTTCTCCTCCTCTAAATTCCCTAAAAAATCTTTAATATAAATGACGCCCTGGATATGATCAAAACTATCTTTGTAAACCGGAATTCGGGAATACCCGGATTCTTTAATTATTTTTAATACAGAGTGGTAATCTTCTCCTTCTTCAACAGAAACCACATCAACACGGGATTTCATGATTTCCCTTACTTCAATATCTCCAAATTTGGCAATCCCTTTTAAAATCTTTTGTTCTTCACTTTGTTCCGGTGTTTGCTCTTTTTGTCTTGTAAGGTCTATGGCACTGTTGATATCATCCATGGTAATTTCGTGGCCTTTCTTTCGAAGGCGTTTATCAATAGCATTAGTAGAAGATACCAAAACAGCACTTAGCGGATAAAAGACTTTATCAAGAACCATTAACGGTTTAACCATAATTTGAGCAAACTTATATGAGGAATGAGCTGCATAAACCTTTGGCATAATTTCCCCGAACAGCAACAATATAGCAGTGAGAACAACAACCTGAATTAAAAATGACCATACCAGGCTTACATCAGGATGAATTAGTTGTTCCGTAATAAATACTCCCAGAACAACAATTCCAACATTGATGAAATTATTCGTTATCAGGATTGTTGCCAACAGTCTTTTGGGTTTTTCCAGCATGGAAATAATGTTTTTGCCTACATTTTTATATCCATTATGAGCTTTTAGCTTTTGGGGAACAATAGAGAAGAATGCGGTTTCCGAACCGGATACCATAGCAGAACAAAAAATCAATAACAGCATAATCAATAATGCAATTATTGCTTCTAACGAAATGGTATTGAAAAAAGGGGCTTCCTGAATCTGAAGAATTATCTGTCTAAAGGGATCTGCATCCTCGTTCATTTATCTTATTTCCTTTGGTTTTCAATTACAAAAATAATACATTTTACACAACCATTTAATTAGTGTTTGTCCATAATGTCCAATTTCTGCGTTATGCTCGTATTTAAAACAGTCATCCCGATGTTACAATCGGGACTCCTTGGTTTTAAATACTTCGCAAGCCCCCGATAAATGCGGGGCAGGCTTTGAACTTGAACATTATGAACTAAACACTTACTTTATTGACAGACTCTAATTAAAATCCATAAATGGTAAATCCGCCATCTACGGCAATAATCTGACCGGTAATGAAACTTGCTGCAGGCATACTTAGAAATGCCACGGTATTTGCGATTTCTCCCGGATCAGCTATTCTATTCAGGGGTGTTCTGTCCAGCACCTCTGATCTGTAGTTGTCATCTTCCATCAGGCTTTTAACCATAGGTGTATTCGTATACCAGGGAGCAACTGCATTTACCCGTATATTGTTAGGAGCAAGTTCAACGGCCAAATTTTTTGTCATTTGATTCATTGCTGCTTTTGACATAGCATAAACCACGCCTGTCCTGACATATACCAATCCTGCTACAGAAGACACATTGACAATACTTGCATCTTTTTTTCCCGTCATCATAGAGGAAAACATTTGACAAAGATGAAGAGCCGAACGGATATTGGTCTTAACAATGTCATCATATTCCTGGGATGTATACTCCTGACATTTCTTTCGAATATTCATTCCCGCATTATTCACCAATATATCGATGTCATCCCATTTCTTGTTGACCTCTCTATAAAGTTTGTGCCTGGTGTTTTCTCGTGAAATATCGCCGACAAAATATTCAACCCGCTTTCCTTTATCTTTTTCCTCTTTTTCTTTTTTGTATGCTTCAAGGTCTTCTTTGCTTCTTGAAACAATAAAGATATCAGCTCCGAGGTCTAAAAATTCGTCAGCAATAGCTCTGCCTATTCCTTTGGTAGCACCGGTAATAAGCGCTTTTTTACCTTTTAGTCTCCACTTTGTTTTAGGTGCCATATTTGTAAAAGCTTTTGAAAACGTCCATATTTATTACAAATATAACGATTAACTAATGAAAAGGAAACGTTAGAATCCAGTTTCTTTCACCGATCTCAAAATCAGTAACTTTTTCCGATGTCCAGAGGGTATCATTCATGGGATTTATTTCTATAACCAACGCATCGGTTGTATCATTAACTTTCTCGTATATTTTTAACCATTGAAACGAAGTTTCCGGGGTAGGGTTTTGTTCCGTCATTTTATCATCGTGAAAACGAACCATACTATCCGGATAAATAACGCTTGTTAGTCTGACCTCTTCATCGTGCCGTTGCGATAGTTTATACTCAAGAAACAGCTCTTTGCTTGTCTGATTATCAAAATAATAATTAGAATATCCGGCAGGGCCTTTAAAATCATCATAGCAAGAGAACAGAACTAAAATAATACTGATCAGCAGTACTGATGTGACTATTTTTTTATTTATTTTCATCATTCGGTTTTATTCAATTATATTTTCACTAAAAAGTTATAATGAAAACTCCTATAAAAGGTAAAGTAGTATACTACCATGGAAAAAAATCATACAATGCTCTGATTATTAAAAATCCCCCAGAGCCCATAAGTATCATTCCCACTATCCTGTTAAACCATATCATAATATTGGGTTTCAGGTATTTTTTTATTTTATTTCCTACAAAACTTTTAATCAGGTCAGTGCCAAAAATTGTTAAAATAGTGCCGGAGAAGAAGGAGATTACTGTTTGTTCTTCCAATCCGTAATGCGTTCCAACATAACTCATGATCCCCATCCAGAATATAATCAGAAACGGATTGGCAATATTAAGGAAAAAACCTTTAATGGCCAATGTTAGAGGATTATACTCTCTTGCAGGTTTTATTCGCATGGCCTTTTCTTTATCACTTTCCATCTGCCGAACCGGCTTTTTCGTAAATGTAACCAAACCAAAAATTACCAAAATCATTCCCCCTACAATACCAACAATAAATTGATTATCCGGATTATTAATTAGCTTGGAAATACCCAGATAGCTTAATATAATGATCGCAATATCACTCATAGAAATACCAATAGCCATGAACAGTCCGGCTTTAAATCCGTTACTTACGCTAGTTTGCAGTAACGAGAAAAAAGCTGGCCCAAGGGAAATAGCGACCATCAAACCAAAAACAATTCCCTGAAAAAATGGCTGCATTTTATGAGTTATTTTGTTTTTTTATATTTATAAAATTAATCCAATCACCTAATTGTTCTCCTTTTAAAATTCGCGGAAATTTATGCTGTCCTCCTAACTTTCCGTTTCTTTTTAACCATTCATAAAAATACTCTTCGGATAAAATTTCCACAAAAACATCTTTAATAGCGGCCAGGCGTTCAACTTTATAATCATCATTCAATTCTTTAAGATGTTTATCTATAAGTGACTTTGTTTTCATCTCCGGCAATTTCTTATCCACTCCTATATACCATTTGTGGGCAAATATCTTCACGTGTTCAATTCCGGTAACGGCAAATTCCGAAATATTCGCATTCAAATCCTTAGCTGTTAACTCAATTGCTTTGTTCATATTGTCCTGCGAAACATGTTCCCCACAAAGATTAAGAAAATGCTTTGTACGACCAGTAATAATTATTTCATATCGACTATGATTAGTAAAACGCACTACATCCCCTATCAAGTATCGATACGCTCCGGCGCAAGTGGAAATTAATAATGCATATTGCTGACCTTCTTTTACCTGATCAATAGTATATGTTACAGGAAAACGATCACGGAGATTTCCCTCATCATCAAAATTTTTATCATTAAAAGGCACAAACTCAAAAAACAGTCCATTATCAATTACTAAGTGCATACCACCATTACTATCCGGACGGTCCTGATAGGCAATAAAACCCTCAGAAGCAAGATAGGTTTCAATATATGTAATTTGCTTGCCTAATAGCTGTTTAAACCCATTGGCATAAGGGCTAAAAGAAACGCCTCCATGCACATAAATGTTTAAATTAGGCCAGATATCATGAATAGAATTCAGATCATATTGATGAATGATTCTTTGCAATAATATTTGTATCCAGGCGGGGACTCCCACAATAACTCCTATATCCCAGTCAGGAGCTTTTTTGACGATTTCATCCAATTTTGTTTCCCAGTCTCTTTCGCGGGCTATTTTTTTTCCGGGTTTATAAAAATGCTGGAACCAAAATGGTATGTTTCCGGCTGTAATCCCGGACAAATCACCTTCATAATAAGTTCCGTTATAATTAAGGTGGGTGCTACCCCCCAGCATTAAAATGCCTTTTTCAAAAAACTTGCGTGGAAATTGATATCTGGCTAAAGTAAATATCTGTCTTACACTCGTTTTCTTGATGGCACGGATCATATCATTAGTAACCGGTATATATTTGCTGGAAGCTTCGGAAGTACCGGAGCTTAGTGCAAAATATCGTGTTTGAGCAGGCCAGCTGACATTGGTTTTGCCCTTCAGCGATTGATGCCACCATTCCTGATGCATCAGAGAGTAATCAAACACAGGAACTTTATCTTTATAAGCCCGAACAACATCCGGACTGTGCAGAATTTTATCAAAGTGAAACGATTTTCCAAAATCTGTGTTTTGGGCTTTTGTCAATTGTTTGCGTAATACTTTCGTCTGCGAAGTAGTTCCATTTAATGTTCTGTTTTTATCCCAGGGTGTCTTCCCTTTTAGTTCAATTGCCCGTTTTATAACCGATCCCAGAATAGCCATTTCCCTTTAGATTTGAGGCCCAAAATTATAAAAATTATCGTTTTAACACTGTAATCACGCTTTATTGCGAAATTTATTCTGTCTTTGATCTTATGGTATTACTTTCAACAATTTACAGGGTGACTTATTGCTCTGTTGTTGTTTTTGTAAAGATTACACCTGATTATTGACATATTTCTATAGTTTAGTACTTTTACAAAAAAATCATTATGCCGAATTGGATCAAAATAATACTCGTTATCGTCATTATTCTATTTGGGCTGGGCATCCTGATTGCAGGGGGTTTTTTAATCCATGCTCATTTAAATGAGTTCAACCCCGACAAAGTAACTCTGCTAACCAAACCAGAAACTGCTCCGGAAAAAAATTACGACCGGAAACACTTTACATTTTTATCATGGAACATTGGATATGGCGGACTGGGTAAAGAAATGGACTTTTTTTACGACGGTGGAAAGCAGGTAAGACCTGGGTTAAATCAATTTAAAGAATATACGCGTGGCATTTATCAAACAATAGCATCCTATCAGGCAACCGACTTTTATTTATTACAAGAAGTAGACATCAATTCAAAAAGAAGCTATTATAATAATGAGTCAAAAATTATTCAGGATCTCTTACCGGCATATTACAGTTTTTTTGCTACGAATTATAAAGTGTCATTTGTTCCCAAACCACTTAGTAAACCATTGGGCCGTGTGGAAAGCGGCATACAGACTTTAAGCAAGCTCAATCCACAGATCGCCAAAAAACACTATTTCCCATCTTCCTATAGCTGGCCTTATCGTTTGTTTATGCTTAAACGCGCTTACCTGAAAACCGTTTACAAATTAAAATCAGGTAATCATCTTATCGTTTACAATACTCATAACTCAGCCTTTGATGACGGGAGCTTACGTCAAATCGAATTTAAAACCATTCGTAATGATATGCTGAATGAGTACATGCGGGGTAACTATGTTGTTGCCGGAGGAGACTGGAATCAAAA
>JBNJGZ010000115.1:0-6380 GCA_051748065.1 Bacteroidota bacterium | reverse complement strand
TTAAAATCTTTTCTTTTCAATTTTTTTATTCAGATACTTTTTAAAATCCTCCGGCTCTATTACTTCAATTTCGTCCATTAGTCCGAGGATAAACCGTCCGGCTCCATGATAGCTATGGATGATCCCCTGAAAACGAAAGCGGTTATGAGGAATAGAGGTTAGATATTTTTCCGATAACGGATATTCTTCCATCATCAGATTAGCTGCCCGCATGCTCATATCCAATATAATATGGGTTTGTTCTTTTCCTGCCATCCGGAACACATCCAGCTCCTGCTGCCGGTGTTTGTGTTCATATTTCCAGGACTCAAAACTGCTCTCCACTTTTCCGATACGCGCAGTTTTAAACAGGCGGTTTTCATTTTTTTCCAGATCATAGCCCCAGAGGGAGATGTAGTTGGTGGTAAATGCAAAAGGCTCCACTTTTCTGTCGGAAATTGTCGATCCGTTAGCCGATTGGTAATTTTTCAAGACAACCCGGCTTTTTTTATCAATAGCATCGCAAAGCAAACGCACATTTTCCCCCGCATTTTTCTGAATGATGGAATTCGCAATATTCCGGGAATTGTACAATGAATATAGCTTCTGTACCAGGTTTTGTTTGATCACATTATTCTCATCCAGGTTATGAATGGCTTGTTGCAACAAATACGATTCTTCCCGGCTGAAATGCAACAATTCGCTTATATCTTTAGAGGTCTGCTGGTCTTTATCGATTTTGAAATAGCCGTTGTTGTTTTCAATTACAAAACCGGTTTCTTTTAAAGTTCGAATGTATCGATATACCGTCCGTTCTGTAATGCTATGACGCGTGCTTAATTCATTTATAGTAATCCCGAATGGACTCGATAAATCCATTAAAACCTTTAAAGTCCGGTTGATTTTTTCCTGATCTGTCATTCTTAGGGCTTATTTTCAACTAAATTAAATAAAATATTTTAAAATAAGCAAAAAATGAGTTAATAATATCCGGGAATTTTCAACCGATAATTAAACGCAACTAAATTTTCGCCGTTTTAAGACGCTGTCAGGAGCTTCGCACGCTGACAGGTCGGTGAATTTAATTCAACAGCTTCAAACATAACAGCGTCATTTTTTCAACCCTGACAGGGATTAGAACCCTGTCAGGGGGTATGATTAAACAACAAACATTTCATAAATAGCTTATCTCCAGCCATTTTTCAATCTGCATTACGTCAAGCTTTTGCTGGTGCATATATTTAAAATTGGAAACATCCTCAAACAACCCAATAACTGCTTTACGGTGTATTTTTGTTGGTTTCAACGAAATACAACTCCTATAGCTACTCCATAGGTAATCACCAGGCTGTTTACAAAAGTCGTGATAGACAGGATTATTGTGGATGTAAAGAATAACCTGTCTTAAATAGGTTTCATCATTTATCTGTTTTCTTTTAAAAGGGCGTTCGAAAAGTGCTCCCTGGGTTTCATGTTTTTTATTGAATGCTTGCGCATAAGAATTAAATAAGTTGGAAAAATGCCGGGATGGCTCGGCTACTTTTCCTCCCCTGACAGGGTTCCCCACCCTGTCAGGGGTTTCCTGCGAAATATCTTCCTCTATTATCCTTAACAAAAAATGAAAATGATTCGGCATTAGCACCCATACGTATGTTTCAGCAATAGGGAATATGTATTTGTCGTAGAGATTAAGAAAATATTCGTAGTTATCTCTATCGCAAAACAAATTTCGCTCTCCAACACTATGGTTATAAATATGGTAGAAATGGCCGTATTTCAGAGTTTCTAATGCCTGCATATATTTCACAAATTCTTTAGCGTTTTTTCAACCCTGACAGGGATTAGAACCCTGTCAGGGGGTATGGCAATGTTTTCAGCGTTTAAACAATTAATAGCTTTCTCTTTTCCTTTTTTTAAGACGCTGTCAGGAGCTTCGCATGCTGTCAGGTCAGGGTCAATCTTTTACACAGCGCACAGAAAACCCTACTGGTTTATGGAAATAACTACGTATCACCTCAGGTTCATAGCTCGACATATCAAATTGCCAGGCCAAATCTGAATCATATTCTGTAGCTGTCCACCAGTGGCCACTCCAGTCTGAACTGGAAAAATTACCATAACGGCTCCGTGTTCCTCCCGGTAAAGCACCGAAGAAAAACTCATCTGATCCTGTTCCGCCATCAATCCATAACGATTCGGCTTTCAATGCTTCAGCTTCATTTCCATGATATCCTTCACTACTGACAAAATCAAGCAAAGTCTGCCATTCTTCTTCTGTAGGCACATGCCAGCCTTGCGGACACAGTTTTCCTGTTTCAACAGCATACCAGTTGTACAAAGCTCCATAGAGTTCTTTGTTGCTTTGATCATTTTCGTACCAGCAATAAGCTCCTGAGGTCGTATTTTCCCAGTCGGAAGCAGAAGTTCCTATATGCTCGATGGGGGTTGAATCGTTATACTGAGTTACTTTTAAATTCTCAGCCATCCAGACTTGATCGCCAATTTTAATGGTTGGATACTGATTATTATCCACATCCGTTATGGTATCATGAATACTCTGTTGCGATTCGTTATCATTACCACCGGAGTCCTTATCTTCTTTATCGCACGACATTATTAAAAGTTGAGAGAGCAAAATGCCGGCCAAAGCAATAGGTAAAAGTAAATTTCTATTCATCATAGTAAAATTTAAAAGTTCTTATAAACAAATATAATAATAAAGTTAGCATTCAGATACTTAATCGGTATTATTATTTATAAAAATTTATTCTTAGTAAGTTAAAGCTGCTTTGATCTTTGCTCCCGTTTCTTTGTCAAAATCCTTAAATCCCGGATAAACTTTATATCCATTGTAGTAATAATAAGTGGAATACCCATTAGTTACCTTTTCTCTTAATTTGTGCAAAAAGTTAAGTGTTGTACTTTGGTCATGATAAATTTCAAAATAAATGGTTGCCATTTGACTACAGCCCCGGAAATAGAAATCAATTTCAGCTAATGCTAAATCCGGATAATCATCAATAACTACACTAATCAAAAGGTGCTGTATCATTTTATTGACGGCAGGACTCTGAACATCATTCTGTAAATAGTTATGTACAATTTTGTTTCTTTCTCTTTCCGGATGAAGAAAATCGGGGTCGCAATCGTTCCATAATTCTGGATTGAAAGCTTTATAATGAGACCCGCCAAATGCCAGCGAGCGGACATTTTCATATTGTTTTAGAATCGCCAGATTTGTTGTAAGGGTACCCCTGACCTGAAAACAAGGGGTTAAGAGTAAAGTAGATGTTGGGGACAACATTTTTCCTGATCCATCAAGAATATCCAACTGCACAGACCGGACTGTTCTGATTTTTTTTGTGAATCCCCATCCATCTACTACTTTTTTGGGGAAATTTGATATCTCAAATTCTACCATTAGTTGCGGACCGGGGTTTTTAAAGCGATCGTCATATTTATTCCAGCGGACCTCATACGCTGTTGCCTGTGGCGTTATAGTAAAACCAGCTCCCTTGTTGTTAACATCTACTTTAATTGTTCTTTTTGATACTATAGCATTTAATCTTCCCTGATATTCTTCTCGAATGATTTCCAGTGTATCCTTCAGGGCATTAAAACGTTTGAACAACCATTTAGCGCGATTCTTCAATTTTATTGAATCAGACGGAGAAGTAGTATTTTCATAGGTCATATTTTGTAGTTCAGTTTTGTAGTCATCCATCTTTTTCAATCTTGCCTCAACTATTTCCATTCCTTCCCTGGCAAGACAAATGATCTTTTCACGGTCAGTAGGTAAATCATAGCATGGATGTGCTTTTCCAGTAAGTTTATTCCCGGAATTTGGAATACAGATCGTGTCTGTAACCCACTGATTATTGACGTATTTTCGTTTTGGGAGAGCATATTCATTGTTATTGCATTTTGCAGAATTTGGCTCAACCGGTCCGACTGAAGCAGAATCTCCTTTGGGGAAATATATTTTAGCTCCGGGTCCGCCGGAACATTCACCAATCATCATAACCGAATCACTTTTATAAAGTCCCATGCATTCTATTTTTCCGCGGCAATCTACCACCTGGAAATGCACCAAATCTGGACCTTCGCTAAAAAGTATCGTATCATACTCACACAAGGTTTTGATCTGATACGTTTCTGATGTTGCTTTTTTATTGCATTCATTTACAACTACAATATTGAAATAATAGGTTTTATCGCCCACTAATCCTTCAACTTTTTTTCCGGGTTCGCTTGTCGCTTTAATTGCCGGGTAACTTATTACAGTATCAGTAAATGATTGGTTTTCTGACACATAAACCTCATAATACTTTGCTAAGGAAATGGCATTCCAGTAAATACTAAAATCATAGTTACCCGCTTCAGTGTTAGTCACAACAGGTTTGTCGGGCGGCGGACAGTTGCTGTCTTCTTCTGATGGTTTTGAAGCCGTGTTATCCGGACCACTAGTATTGTCATCTTCAGGTTCAGGCTGCTTCTTTGCTACAACTACGCTATCCGCAGGAGTTACTTGTTCATCCGGTTCTTCCTGTTTAGTTAACTTTTCCTGTTTTTGGGCATCTGCAGGAGGTTTCTTTTTCTTGCCTCCCGGACTTTGCATATGTCCAAAAGCAACCAAAAAACCGTCCGAACTGTAATCGTTGTTTTTTAAGGAATAGCTATCCAATTCGAAACTTTTGTCAAAGCTTCCACTTAAATAAACGTTTTTACTTCCAGCACATAATGCATGACTTTGTTCAATGTTTTCAGTACCGAAAGTCAGAAAATCAGTCGATTTAGATTGTACATTATAATTCAGCAAAAAGATATCGGGTTTAAAACTATATCCGGTTGTGTCTCCATTAGCATAATACAGGCTTTTTTGTAAATGAATTCGCTTGTGAAAACTTCCCGATATCAGGATTTCATTATTCCGGCTTACAAGGCCTGTGAATTTCAGGTCATAAGGACTTTTTAAATGCACAACTTTTGAGGGGTTTTTACCGGAAGAGTTTAATGATGAGATAAGGATATCTGTCCTGCCCATTGATGAAACAAGCTCATCATTTAGCAAACATTCCTTATTAAAGGAAAGTGCAATGTAAATTTTTTCGGTATTACTGCTCAATCCGGTCATTTGAATTTTACCAAATTTGTGGCCACTAAAAAGATGATTCCAGATCAGCTTCCCCGAAGCGTCCATCTGCCATAAAACAGAACCATTTATATTGCCTTTTTCAGGTTT
Organism: Bacteroidota bacterium; assembly: GCA_051748065.1. GTDB lineage: Bacteria > Bacteroidota > Bacteroidia > Bacteroidales > PWNQ01 > PWNQ01. Next base: position 1,159 of record JBNJGZ010000115.1, on the reverse strand, counting down.
AATGGTATTTTCATCAATTGTTATTTCATGACTAAAATTTGCGCCGGCTAAAATGTTCCCCTTTTCAGTTATATGTAATGCAGAAAATCGATCATCACTTGTTCCTCCGAAACTTTTAATCCACTGAAGTTCAAAACCGGGAGACAGACGCATTAAAAAAACATCATCCAATTTCCCGCTTAACTCCTTTCCTAAAACTTCAGCAGAATGTCTGAAGTGCCCGCCTAAAAGGATATGATCACCGGGTAAAATTTCCATCCGGGTAGCGTTGATTTTGTCAAAAATGATCAGATTTGTCGAGTCAAAAGGTTCATCGAAATTTAATCTGGCAATAAATGACTTGTTATAGTGAGTTGTGCTGTTTTTGACATAAGAAGCAATCTTTAGTTGCTTTTTGAACGTGCCAAAAATCAATACATCCCCGGATTGATCACTTTTAATGCCGGGAATATCCAGATGATATCCACCTGATATTTGAACTGATTTATCAATATTCCCTTTGCTGTCTATGGATAATACGTGGTATCCCTTTGAGAATTGCTCTAAAGCATAAATTTGAGAGTTTTCTCCTTCTGTTAAAGAAGGAATTTTCGATTTTTGATTTTCAAAGTGCCTGAGCCATTGAATATCACTTTGTGGAAACATGAACATGCCGGAAAACATGAATGCGAAGAGTAAAAGTCCTTTTTTCATATGTCTAAATTGATTTTAATGGTACTATGGAACCCCATGCTATAGCTTAACTTTAGTCATCTTCTTGTGTGCTTAAGGCAAACATGGAGGTTTCATATGTTTAAATTTTATTAAATAGGTGTTGTATTTTCCCTGTCATATTATGGTCGGGAACAAGTCCCGATACATATCATCGAGGGGCGTTTCATAACTTTAAATTTTATTAGCCTCCGTAAAGTTATGAAAAATTGATATTCAGAATCCTATAAGAAAATATTTTTTTACAGAAAATTATTTATCAAAGGAGCTTAAGGTATAATATAATTCCCTGAATTGATCTATTTACAAAAAGAATTCATCAAAATCGCTGATAATTTCGAGCCTACGGCTCTTGCGGTGCATCGCGTATTCTTTAACTATCTACCATAATGCCGTGCCTCCGGCACTTGCTTTGTGCACTTTTGATAAGATACAATCGCTAATATTC
>JBNJGZ010000114.1:0-6508 GCA_051748065.1 Bacteroidota bacterium | reverse complement strand
AGTTACAGGCACAAGAGGGTGATTCAAAGGAGCCTCAGTTCCTCTTTGATTCGGAAAACATTCAGATCAGTGGCTTTGGTGGCCCGACCGTAGGGTTTTCAAGTTTAGATAATGATTTTGCTGTATTCTCTGGTGGCGGAGGAGCCATGCTGATTAACCAGAAGTTTTTCCTGGGGGGATACGGGGAAGGACTGGCAACTCAACATCAAATAAACGAAGCCCAGGTTAGTTGCCTGGACAAAAACACTATAGCTTTCGGTTATGGAGGCTTTTGGTTTGGCTACATCTACAAACCCCATAAGCTGGTTCATGTCAACATTAACACAGTCGCCGGATGGGGCGGCATCAGCTTGTACGATAATGAATTTGACGTTGCCAACATGGAACATTGCGATAAGGATAATGTGTTTGTGGTTATGCCTAAAATCGAGATGGAGGTTAACCTCACCAGCTGGATGAAGTTTACAGCAGGAGCGGGTTATCGTTTTACAAGCGGAATTTCATCACCGTTGTACAGTCAAAAAATGTTTAATCAGCCGAACATTAGATTAGGTGTGATGTTTGGTAATTTCAGCCCTAATAATTAATTTTAACCTTAACTGAATTCATTTCAATCATGAAATTAAAAACAGATATCATATTACCTTTCATTTTATTTCTGTTTATCTTCAATGGAAACCACGTGTTTGCCGACAATGAAGAAGAAAAAGAAGTACTCCGTTATACCATAAGTGGCCATGTTAGAGATGCCCAAAACGGAGAGGAGCTTCTAGGAGCTACCGTTTATGTTAAGGAACTTGGTCGTGGTACAACAACCAACAATTACGGATTTTATTCCTTAAGTCTGGAGCCTGGTGAATATACGCTTGTTTATTCTTACGTAGGCTATAAGAAGAAAACTGTAGAAATAGACTTACAAAAAGATATCAAGAAAAACATAGAACTCAATCCATCTAACCAGGAACTTAACACAGTTACTGTCTCCGGTGAAAGGGAAGACAGAAATATCAGCTCTTCGCAAATGAGCTCAATGAAAATACAAAGCAAAACATTTGAAAAAATCCCTGCTTTAATGGGAGAAATCGATGTTCTGAAAACCCTGCAGTTATTACCGGGCGTTCAGTCCGCAGGTGAAGGTTCTACCGGCTTTTCTGTTCGCGGAGGTTCCCGGGATCAGAATTTAGTTTTACTTGATGAAGCAACGGTTTTTAATGCTTCTCATCTTATGGGCTTCTTTTCGGTGTTTAACAATGACGCCATAAAAGAAGTAGAACTTTATAAAGGAGATATTCCTGCGCGCCATGGAGGACGGCTTTCATCTCTTGTAGATATTCGTCAGAAAGACGGAAATATGAAAAAATTCCAGGTGGATGGTGGATTAGGCACAATTTCAAGCCGCTTGACTGTCCAGGGACCGATCAAGAAAGAAGAAACTTCATTTTTGATTGCCGGCCGCAGGTCGTATGCAGATATTTTCCTCCCGTTGGCAGCAGATGAAAACCTGCATGATAACACACTTTATTTTTATGACCTCAACTTCAAGCTAAATCATATACTGAATGAAAACAACCGCTTTTATGTTTCCCAATATTACGGACGAGACGTTATTAAAATCGGCGGAATGAATGATGATCCGTTTTCGATGAGCTGGGGAAATATGACAACAACCCTTCGTTGGAATCATCTGTTCTCAGATAAGCTGTTTTCCAATTTTACTTTTGTCCGTAGTGGATACGATTATAAACTGGGAATTGAAGAATCCAACGATAATATTACCAGTTTTATGTGGCGTTCCAACCTTGGAGATAATACGCTGAAGGCTGATTTTGGTTATTATCTTAACCCCAATAACACCATCCGGTTTGGAGCCAATGCTTCCTATAAAAGTTTTGAGCCCGGAAAAGTAAAAGGGCTGAGTGAAGAATCCATTTTTGGGGAAGTTGACGTACCGGCATCCAATGCTTTGAGTTATTCGCTTTATGCATCCAATGAACAAAGCATAGGAGAAAAAATTACATTAAATTATGGCCTTCGATATACTTTATTTCAAAATATAGGCAAAGCCACTATTTATAATTTCGACGAAAACTATAATAAAATCGACTCAACGGTATATGGGAACAATGAAATATTCAATTCATACGATGGCTTTTCGCCACGAATAAGTTTTAAATATCAGTTCAACGACAAGTCATCTATCAAGTCATCATATTCCCGGACACTTCAGTTTATTCACCTTGCATCCAATGCCACTGTAGGCACACCGCTTGATATTTGGCTTCCCAGCAGTCCAAACATCAAGCCTCAACGAGCTGACCAGGCTGCTATCGGATACTTTAGAAATTTCCTTGGAAATGCCATAGAGACTTCGGTTGAAGTGTATTACAAAAAAATGCACAACCAAATCGACTTTAAAGATCATGCGCAAATTTTTCTAAACCCTCAAATTGAAGGTGATATGCGCTTCGGAGAAGCAGAAGCCTACGGGGCGGAATTTTTGGTGCGCAAGGTAAAAGGCAAATTTACAGGCTGGATAAGCTATACCCTGGCTCATTCAGAACGAATCTTTGAGGAAATCAATGATGGAAAACCCTATGTCTCCCCTTTCAACCGAAAACACGATATCTCTGTCATACTGAATTATGACTTAAACAAACGATTTTCGTTTGGTCTGAACTGGGTGTATGCCTCAGGTAAACCTGTTACTTTCCCAACCGGTCGATGGGAATACGGCAATATGGTGGCTCCGGTTTATTCTGAGAGAAACACCTACAGAATGCCGGATTATCACAGACTGGATCTTTCTATAACGTATGACTCAAAGAATAAAGACAATGAAGATAAACGTTTTTACAGCTCATGGAATCTTTCTGTTTATAACGTCTACGACCGTCATAATGCGTTCAGCATAAGTTTTGAGGATGTTCAGGGAAGTCAATATGAGCGGGAAGCCATAAAAACATATCTGTTCGGAATTATTCCATCAATAACCTATAACTTTCATTTTAAATAATTTTCAATCATGCAAAAAATATTGTTTTATATAATCGCACTCGTTTTTCTGTTTTCAAGTTGCCAGGAAAAGATAGATTTGGAACTGAATGATGGTAATGAACGTCTTGTTGTTGAAGGCTCATTGACAAACCAGGACACAACGCAAAAAATCGTATTATCCAAAACGAGCAGTTATTTTACGGCAGAAGAGACACCAAGGGTAACCGATGCAACTGTTACTGTTTCAGACGGGCAAAATACTATGAATTTCCCGGAAGTTGCTGATGGTATTTATCAATCGGAATATCCTTTTGCAGGAGAAGTAGGAAAGACCTATACTTTGCGTATAGAACTAAATGATGCAATCAATGAAACTATGGTTTACACGGCTAGTGAAACCATGCCCCAATTATTGCAACTCGATTCCATTACGGCTGAATATCTGCCGAATCCGCAAGGTGGTGAAAACATACAGGTAAAAGCCTGGGGACAGGAACCAGCCACGCCAAACAATTACTATGTGTGGGATTTGTATATAAATGAAAACCATTACAGCGATACGCTCAATGAACGCACGTTTACCGATGATGAGCTGGTCAATGGAAGTTATATACCGGGCTTACCCATTTACTTTTACGATGGTGAAGTTAATGATACAATTGATGTGTATACGCAAAGTGTTTCCGAAGAGTATTACAGTTTTCTCATGGCTTTTATTCAGGAAGCTTCATTCGGAGGTGGTGATTTTTCAGGCCCTCCGGCCAATGTTGAAGGAAACATTTCGGATGGAGCACTTGGCTATTTTTCCGTAAGGGCTGTGTCACGTAACAGAACGATTTTTAAACCCTAAACAAAAACTACCCGGAAAGTTAGCCGAATGAAACGAGCATGTTTGCTTTAAACACAAGGAGAATGATTAAATGCGAAGCGGCAAGTTGGCGATGATGCGAACTGAGCGACTTAAGAGACTTAAGCGACCGAAGAGACGAAGAGAACTAAGAGACATAGAGAAAAGCGAACCCCGGTGAAACAGCTCTTGCCGTCGCGTTTCATCCCGTTTGATTGGAGTAAAATCAATGGGACAAGTGGGGCAAGCACAACAAGGAACAACAAACACTATTTAGACATATGAAACCTCCATGGCGCGGCGTTCGGCACACAGGAGAATGATTAAAGGGCTGGACGAGTTGGATAATGCAAAGAAAACAATGACATTTATTGTCATTAGTAGTCATTTTGTATACTTCTGTGTCCGGCTGCTGTCAAATATAACCGTCTCAGAAAGCCCTGAAGTAAATGACTTAGAATATAGTAAAGCAAAATGACGCGCAAAGCGCAAATGACTACAAATAACATCCGTCGAAGACGGATAAATGACGCGAAGCAAATGGCAGTAAGAGACAAAAGCAAGAAAACATAATAATGACAATATCAATGTTTTGAAAAATTTAAACCAATGAATTACTGCAATCCATTGGTTTAGCTTTCTGGGTAATTATTATCCAATTATGAAGTTATTCCTTTGCTATATCTTCGGAGGCTTCTTCTTTTTGCTGTTTATTGCCTTCTTTTTCATCTTTCTTCTGCTCTTCCTCGTCAATAAATTTCACGGAATGAATAACACCATCGAGTTGCATCAGATAATTCCGTTTTGGTTTGTTGGGGTGATATACAAAGCCATCCATAGTAACCAGGCGGTCATTCTTTTTATCGTAAGTTGTAATATTCAAAAAGGGGCCGCCCATTTGATAGTTCTCAGTATTCCAAAGTCCTCTGATCTCCACAGCATATTCCTTATTAAAAGTAATATCCCGTGTATAAGGTCTAAACATACGTTCAGTGGACATATACGAACCATCAATGGGACCCGGTATAAATTTTTTGGTAACCGAATCGCGACGGTCTAAGATACGGTCTGAATCAAATTGAGATTCACTTTTATAGGGTTGTGTATAAATCATGATCCCCTGGCTCATCTTGGCAGGTTCCCGCCGCAACCATAGAAAGTTTTCCTGTAATTTAGCGATATAAAAACCTTCCGGGACGATCATCGAAATATTCATCGTTTTTTTGATCTTAGATGCCAAATCTTTTTGATCCTGTCTTCTATACGTTTTCTTAATTCGTTTTCTTTCAGCCAGATAAAACGTTTCCCTGATTACCTCCTTTTCTTCTTCAAAAAGCTTTTTCAATTCAGATTTATCAGGTGCTGTTAATTTAACCACAAATTGTGGTGACGACCACACATCCTTCTTATAGCTGCTCTTAGCTTCTTTTTCCTGGTCAACGTCAAATATCAACAAATTGCGATGCTTTTGAAACAGTTCATCAAATTGATTAAAAGCAATTTGCCTTATATCAAACATGGGTTCGGATTGGCCTAATCCGGGTTGATCCTGCCCATAATAATCTTTTATTTCGCTTCCGATAGCTCCATCCCATATCTCATTATCAGAAACGACAACAACTTCTAATGTTGAACCGGCAGAAGAAGGTTTTCTGGATACTTTATCTTTCTTTTTGGTAGAAGAATCGCATCCTGCAACAATTATTACAAGCCCTAAAATAAAGGCTAATCGTTTTATCTTCATAAGATTACATTTTACAAACGTTCTTTTCTGTTAATTATATTTACGGCTTTATATTCTAACTGTCTTCCGTACAATCACGAAAACTTTGCATTCTAAGTTTTCCCGGGATGATCAAAGAAAAGCAAAAATCATGCAAAACTATCCTGCATTTTTGGATACCCTGATTTTTTGTCCCAGTCGCAACCTTCTTTCGTTAGCAATATTATTAAGCCTTTTTATTGTTTGTACTGATGCACTAGGATATTTTTCAGCAATTTCGGAAAGGGTATCGCCTTTTTGTACCGTATGATAAATATACTCGTCGCTACTTTCTGCTGTTAACCCATCCTGCTTTTGTGTTTTGGGTTCTATTTCTCCTTTAAGAACATTTTCCGGAGCAAACACAACAAGTTTCCTGCCCGGGTGTATCATGTCCGAGTTTAAATTATTCCATTTTTTCAGGTCTTTCAGGTCGCAGCCATAACGTCTTGCAATATGCCCCAGACTTTGCCCTTGCCTGACGGTATGCTCTCCCTGAACTACCGGGCCGTATTTTTCTTCAAGTTCCCGTTCGCGTTTACGTTGAGCCTTCGTTTTATAATCATAAATTGTATCTTCTACAGCAATAAATTCATTTATTTTTTCTCTGGGAAGATATATATTATACTTTCTTTCTGCAGAAGCCGGCACGATTCCTTTTCTGAATCCGGGGTTCATTTTTTGTAATTTTTCTTCTTCTATATCTAAGACCTCAGCTATCTGTTCAAATCTTATTTTTTTATTAACAGTAATTGTATCTGAACCTATAAATGGATTTTCAACTAATCCCGGATTAATAAAATGTTGGCCGGCAAATTGGAATACATAATTCACTGCAATAAATGAAGGAACATAAGCCTGTGTTTCTCTTGGCAGAAAAGGCCTGATCTTCCAGAAATCCATTT
>JBNJGZ010000113.1:0-6527 GCA_051748065.1 Bacteroidota bacterium | reverse complement strand
TTTTCATCAAAAAAATAGTAAACGCCCGTTTTTTCAGGGATTTCCTCAAAGTCGCTTTTGTTCATCGCCGGAGGAATGTACATGGGCTGTGCCTCATTCATTCCATTATTCTGTTTTTCCAGAATGCGATGAAAAAGGTAAGTCGTAGCAAGGGCATCTCCTTTTGCGCGATGTCTTGAATTATTATGAATATTGAAACTACGGCACAGCTTGCCTAAACTATAGGAAGGCTGGCCGGGGAAAATGCGGCGACTAAGCTGCACAGTGCATTTTTTATTACGGCGAAAGTCATATCCCAGACGTTTAAATTCTTCTTTAATAAAATTATAATCAAAACTGGCGTTATGAGCTATAAATGTGCGGCCTTCCGTAAGTAAAACAATTTGCCTGGCAACTTCGTAAAATTTTGGTGCCTCCGCCACCATGTCATTAGTAATCCCGGTAAGTCGCGTAATTTGTGCCGGAATCAACCGCTGTGGATTAATCAGGGAATGCCACTCTTTTTCAATCGTCTTCCCATCGGTAAGGATGATTGCAATTTCAGTGATATTCTCTGTTTTCGGCTTCAGACCGGTAGTTTCTACATCAATTACTGCATACATGCGACAAAGATAATCAGGATTCCGCAAACATTAAGCATTGTTAATATTTCGGCATCTAAGCAGCATAAATGGTTAACCGCTATAACGCACCCATTTCCAGAGTTCTTTGTAATTGATCTTTTTGCCATACATCAGGATACCAGTCTTGTAGATTTTTCCGGCCAGCCATACGGCTCCCAGGAATGTCAACACCAATAATCCCATAGAAAGGGCTACTTCCCAAACCGGCACTCCGAAAGGAATTCGGATCATCATAACCACCGGAGAAGTAAAAGGAATGATGGAAAACCAAAAAGCTACAGGACCACCCGGACTTTGTACGATAAAAGAAGACATTATGATGGCTAATAATAAGGGGATCGTTATGGGAAGCATAAACTGTTGTGTATCCGCTTCATTATCCACTGCTGAACCGATAGCTGCAAACAAAGCTCCATAAAGCAAATAACCGAACAGGAAATAAAATAAAAATGCAGCTAACATCAGCGGAATATTAATTGACTGCAGGCCTTTGGCAATAGCAGCAAATCCACTATTTTTATCAAAACTCATTTCCTTTGATTTATCCTCCATATTATCCGGCATCAGTGTTTTTTGTTCACTAATCACTTTTTGCTGATCACCGGTAGGATCAAGCAAGGTTGGGTTAGCAAAATTAACCGCTGTAATAATAACAAATGTAAGGATAATCCACAACAAAAACTGGGTAAGCCCGACAAGAGCCACACCGATAATTTTTCCCATCATCAACTGAAAAGGTTTTATCGAGCTGACAATAACTTCCACAATGCGACTGGTTTTTTCTTCCAAAACACCCCGCATTACTTGTGATCCAAAAATAAAAATAAAGAAATAGATCAAAATTCCGCCTACAAAACCTAACCCGGTAGTAAGTGCAGCCAGGCTTTGTTCTCCTGTTTCAATATTTTGTGTAGTTAATTTTACATTTGGATTTATGCCTTGTATCCTGCTTGGATCAATACCCAATTCAGACCTTATCAGGGTATGCTCCAGTAATTTATTAATTTCATTTTTTACACGTTCCTGAAGCACCATGCTTGGCTGATTCTCCTCATAAAAAAGTATAGCTTTTGCTTCCCGGCTACTCTCTGTTTTAGGGATATACAACAAGGCATCTGACTTCGTCTGACTGTTATTAAATGCAACTTGTGCTTCTTCGATTTCCGTATCCAGATAGTTAAAAGTAACAGATGAGCTGTTCTTCATTTTCTTTGCATAAATGCCTGTTTCATCAACGACATCTACTACATTTTTTTCATCAGACTGAGTAGCAAAGTAGGCCGGCAATATCATCAAAGCAGCAAATAAAATCGGGCCTAAAAAGGTCATTACCAGAAATGACTTTTTCCTAACGCGGGAAAGATATTCACGGACTATTATCAGGGATATTTTGTTCATAGAGCTAAATATTTAGGCAGAAAATAATGACTTAATCGCTTATTCTTTAGGAATTTCATTTACATTCTTAATAAAAATATCATTCATCGTAGGTAAAACCTCCCGGAAGCTTCTGATTTCACCGAAACTTATCAGCTTGCGAATCACTTCATTCGTAGATAGTTGTGAGGATGTTTTCAAGCGTCCCTTAAAGACACCATCTTCTGAGTTATCACTTACAATTTCCATCTCATGACTATTTAAAGTCTGAATCGGTTGATTGAAATTAGCAAGTACGATTTCAAATTCATTCGCCTTATATTCTTCTTTCAGCGTTTGTACTTCTCCCTGCAGGATAACTTTTGAATTATGGATTAAAGCAATATTATCGCATATCTCTTCTACAGAAGCCATATTATGCGTAGAAAAAATAATGGCAGCCCCTCTCTCCTTTTGCTTAAGAATCTCATCTTTAAGCATAACCTGGTTGATTGGGTCAAAACCGGAAAAAGGTTCGTCGAATACTAATAAATCCGGTTCATGAATAATGGTAATGATAAACTGAATTTTTTGTTGCATTCCTTTAGAAAGTTCTTCCACTTTCCGGTACCACCAGTCAATGATATCAAATTTAGTAAACCAGTGCTCCAGCTTTTCCATGGCCTGTGCTTTGGAAAGTCCTTTCAGCTGCGCCAGATACAAGGCCATTTCACCGACTTTCATTTTTCGGTATAGTCCGCGCTCTTCCGGCAAATAGCCAATCCTGTTGACATGCTGCTGACGCAATTTTTCACCATTAAATGTAATATTACCCTGATCCATTGACGAGATCTGGTTAATAATCCGGATAAGAGTTGTTTTACCCGCACCATTAGGTCCAAGCAAGCCAAAAACACTTTTCTCGGGGATACTCAGACTAACATCATCCAAAGCCCGATGATTGGCATAGTCTTTTGTAACCCCGTTAATCTCCAATATATTCATTTTTGTTGGTTTTAATCACAAAAAGATGTGAAATCAGTTAATCTACCTAGAGCCTGTCAATAAACCAGACACTATCTAGCCACTAAAATATTCCCTCATTTTCTCAAAGAAACTGCGTTCATTTTTGCCGGGGTCCGGTTTAAAATTGTCGGATTCATTGAGTTTTTGCAGCATTTCTTTTTCTTCCTTACTTACTTCTTTAGGAGTCCAAATATTAACGTTTATCAACTGATCTCCACGATTACCCCGTTCAAGCGATGGGATTCCTTTATTTCTTAGTCGTAAAATTCTTCCGGGTTGCGTTCCCGGTTCTATTTTGACTTTAGCTTTTCCGTCAATTGTAGGTACCTGCACGGTAGTTCCCATCACTGCATCAGGGAAAGAAATATACAGGTTATACAGAATGTTATTCCAATCCCTTGTGAAATGCTCATGTTCAACCTGTTCTACTAATACGATCAGGTCTCCCGGGATACCACCTCTAGCGGCTGCATTTCCTTTTCCTGAGACTGACAGTTGCATTCCATCTTCAACACCGGCAGGGATATCCAGAGAGATAACCTCTTCTCCTTTCACAATGCCATCTCCGTTGCAATCGGAACATTTTTGCGAGATTGTTTTACCTTCTCCGCCACATGACGGGCAGGTAGAAGTCGTCTGCATCTGGCCAAGGAATGTATTGGTCACTTGTGTTACCTGACCCATTCCGTTACATGTAGAGCATGTGTGGAATGATGAACCATCTTTAGCGCCGGAGCCTTCACATGTTTGGCAGGTAACGTATTTATTAACTTTAATTTTCTTATTGGCTCCGTTTGTGATCTCTTCGAGCGTCATTTTTACTTTCACGCGAAGGTTAGTTCCTCTGTTCACGCGCTTTCTTCGTCCCCGTGAGCGCCCACCAAAGCCGCCGGCTCCACCGAAACCAAATTCTTCAAATATATCACCAAACTGACTGAATATGTCATCCATAGACATACCCCCGCCAAAGCCTCCACCACCGGCAGAAGCTCCGTTTTTAACACCGGCATGTCCGAATTGGTCATAACGGTTGCGTTTATTCGGGTCTCTCAGAACCTCATACGCTTCGGCCGCTTCTTTGAATTTCTTTTCTGCCTCCGGATCATCCGGATTCTTATCCGGGTGAAATTTCACTGCTTTTTTCCGATATGCTTTTTTTATTTCATCTGGTGATGCATCTCTGGAAACCTCCAGTATTTCGTAGTAATCCCTTTGTGCCATATATAAATTTACTATTATTTACCCACTACAACTTTAGCAAAACGCAATACCTTATCATTTAGGATATAACCTTTTTCCACTACATCCACAACTTTTCCTTTCATTTCTTCCTCAGGAGCCGGAATTTGTGTAACAGCTTCATGATAATCCGTATCAAATTCCTCGCCTTTTGAGTCCATTTCCTTCAGTCCTTTTTGCTTAAGGATTTTCAGGAACTTATCGCGGATCAATTCCATTCCTTTCCGGGCTTCTTCCTGTTCTTCCGGAATATTATCCAAAGCCCGTTCCATATCATCAATCAAAGGCAACATTTCTTTTATCAGGTCAGCAGAAGCTGATTTTATAAGATCAGACTTTTCACGTATAGTTCTTTTACGATAATTATCAAACTCAGAGAAAAGCCTTAAATGCTTATCATTAAGCTCATTATACTTATCTTCCCAGGCTTGTTCAGGTGTTTTTTCCGTTTCCTTTGTATCGTTATTTTGCGTTTCTTTTTGTTCGTCTGTATTCTGCTGACCTTCCTGGTCTTTCGCTTCTTCTGCCTGCTGCTCCTGTTCATTTTGGCTAAGCTCTTGTTCCTTATTTTCTTCTGTATTCTTAGCCTGTTCGTTCAGGTTTTCTTTTTGTTCTTTATTTTTTTTGCTCATAGTAATATCCTTTTTTCAACTTTGTCCAAGTATATCAAAATATCTGCCAATTCTTTAATTTCCTGCAAAATTAACATTTATATGCAATTACTCTTTGCTTCCGGATAGAATAAAAGACAATTTGACAGCAATAAATTCTTTGCGAATGTACAACGATTTACTTCAGTTGCAATTGCATGCCATTTCACACAATGAATCATCTCGAAAATCTATCTCCGGATAATCTCAGCGCCAAGCTTATTCAGCCGTTCATCAATATTTTGATATCCGCGGTCAATCTGTTCGATATTCTGTATTACAGAGTTACCTTTAGCTGATAAAGCTGCTATTAGGAGAGAGACGCCGGCACGAATGTCAGGTGATACCATTTGAATACCTTTGAGGGGGAATTTACGGTCCTGACCGATAACGGTGGCACGGTGAGGGTCACATAGTATTATTTTAGCTCCCATGTCAATGAGTTTATCCACAAAGAATAAGCGCGATTCAAACATTTTCTGATGGATTAATACACTACCACGAGCCTGAGTAGCAACTACTAAAGCCACACTGATAAGGTCAGGCGTAAATCCGGGCCAGGGAGCATCGGCAATAGTCAGAATGGAGCCATCCATAAAAGACTCAATTTCATAATGCTCCTGTGCCGGAATAAATAAATCGCCGTTTTGTTCTTCTATTTGAATTCCCATGCGGCGAAACACTTCCGGAATCATCCCCAAACTTTTCAGGTGTACATTTTTTATGGTAATAGCAGAAGCTGTCATGGCGGCCATGCCAATAAAGCTTCCTACTTCAATCATGTCAGGTAAAAGTGTATGTTCACATCCACCGAGCTCTTCAACACCTTCAATCGTAAGCAAGTTGGATCCTGTACCATATATTTTAGCACCCATTTTTTCCAACATTCTGGAAAGCTGAAGCAGATAGGGTTCACAAGCAGCATTAAAGATAGTAGTTTTTCCTTTGGCTAACACAGCAGCCATCAAAATATTGGCAGTCCCTGTAACGGACGCTTCATCAAGTAACATATATGTACCTTTCAGACCGCTGGTATGAACTTTATAATTGTCGTCATCGAGGATATCTACTTTGGCACCCAGCATTTCAAGACCATAGAAATGGGTATCCAGGCGTCGACGTCCGATTTTGTCACCGCCCGGACGCGGAGCATAAGCTTTTCCAAAGCGTGCCAATAAAGGACCTATAATCATGATAGAACCCCGCAAACTAGTAGCCTGATCTCGAAAAGCCTGGGTTGTAAGATATTCTAAATCTATTTCTTTGGCCTGAAAAGCGTATTTTTCAGGAGCTAAACGTTCCACTTCCACCCCTAAAGACCTCATTAAAGCAATCAAATTATTTACATCACGAATATCAGGGATTTTATCAATTATTACTTTTTGGTTTGTGAGCATTGTCGCACATATAACCTGTAAAGCTTCATTCTTAGCTCCTTGTGGAATTATTTCACCCGAAAGCTTTTTGCCTCCCGTAACTTCAAAAGTATCCATAATCTTAGTTTTGGATTTGAATCGTTCAATTTATTTTAATGAATAAAATTAACAAAAAAAGCCGGCAGAAATAAATTCCTGTCGGCTTTTTATCAACTATTGATTGTTAATGAGGGAAATTGGAATAATCTAATAATTTA
>JBNJGZ010000112.1:0-6528 GCA_051748065.1 Bacteroidota bacterium | reverse complement strand
TGGTTACGAAAGAGATGATTTGCGAGGTTTTATATTTCGACTGAGGGAAAACTTACTCCAAAACCTGAAAGCACATGGATTTTCCGGTGATGAATTTAGTTTAGCCTCAGCTATTCTGCTGGGCAAAGACAATACTATGGATCCCCGCCTGCGGTCGGGATTTTCCACAGCAGGGGCCATGCATATTCTTTGTGTCTCCGGGTTACATGTGGGCGTGATTTTTCTTATCCTCGACCAGTTGCTGCGGTTTTTAAACAAACGAAAAAAAGGGCCCTGGATTAAAGCGGTTGTCCTTATTCTGATGATTTGGTTCTATGCTGCGCTGACAGGATTAGAGCCTTCTGTTTTGCGTGCTTCTACCATGGTTTCGTTTGTAATTATCGGAAGAGCTATAAAACGACCTACCAGCGTTTATAATTCCCTGAGCGCCTCCGCTTTTTTGTTGCTTATTATTAATCCTTTGATAATTACACAAATAGGCTTTCAGTTATCATACCTGGCCGTATTAGCGATTGTCTCTTTTCAGCCTTTGCTTTATAAACTTTGGCTTCCACGAAATAAAATTTTAGATAATATATGGGGGATCACTACGGTTTCAATAGCTGCACAAATGGGAACTTTTCCTTTAGCTATTTATTATTTCCACATTTTTCCGGTCTATTTCTTAATTACAAATCTGATCGTTATTCCCTTGTCCAGCTTTATCATTTATACGGGGTTTCTGTTTTTTATAACAGTTCCGGTTCAGCCGCTGGCATTTGTTTTCGGTAAAGTTCTTTATGGGTTATTATGGTTTTTGAAAAAATCAGTTTTTGTCATTGAATCATTGCCATCTGCTTCTTTAAATTATTTGGGCTTAAATCCTGAGCAGGTAATTGTCATTTATTTGATCTTTATATTATTATTTGTTTGGTTTTCAATGGCCAACAGAAGAGCACTCATAACAGCTTTTGGTTTTGCATTTATTTTATCGCTAATGGTATTTGATAAAAACGCTCAAAATATAAAACAGCAGGAACTGGTTTTTTATGATGCCGGACGGGGATTGGCAATAGAAGCTGTCAATAGTAATGAGCATGTTGTTTTAATGGATACAACGGTAAAAAATGACGAACAATTTGCAGCTTATAATATGCAGGAATATTGGGTTAGCAAAGGTCTGAAAAAGCCTGAAATATTTGTTATTAATGAAATTTCTAATTTTAAACGCGATTATTTAAGATTTGATAATGGTGCATTAGTCTGGAATGATAAGTTGTTTTATATCCTTGATAAAGCAGATAAGGCACTGGAATATCCCGTAAGCTATCTCGTTGTCCATCACCATAAAGCATTGCCAAAGCAAGTTCATTCAGATCCCTTTCCACAAGAGATACTTCTTACAGGCAAAGTACCGCCATGGAATATTCAAAAATGGAAAACCTTCGGAGAAGAACAAAATATATCAATTCATGAGCTTAATCAAAATGCTTTTGTGATGAACACAAACCAGGAAAATCGTTAATGTTTGTCTATAATGTCCGGTTTCTATGAAATACTGGCTGTCAAGAAAAACATATTTACGGGCATAAAAAAACACAAAAGCATAGTTTAGCTAAGCTTTTGTGTTTTACACTACCCCGCATTATTCATTTATTACTTTTTGGGCGGGAACTTCCGTGGTTTGATCATATTCTCCGGTTTCAAGATATTATCCAATTCATCTTTAGATAACAGGTTGTGCTCCAGCACTAATTCATAAACACTTTTGTTATCCCGGAGCGCTTCCTGGGCCACTTTACTTGAAGCCTCATAGCCAAGGATTGGATTCAGCGCAGTTACAAGTCCAATACTATTATGTACCTGTTGTGTGCAATTCTTTTCGTTAGCTGTAATATCTTTGATACATCTGTGGTTAAGCGTTGTCATGCCATTTTTCAGCATTTCTATTGATTCAAACAAGCTTTGCACAATAACCGGTTCCATCACATTCAATTCAAGCTGCCCTGCTTCGGCTGCCATAGTCACGGAAGTGTCGTTGCCGATTACTTTGAAAGCGATTTGGTTGACAACTTCCGGAATAACCGGATTAACTTTCCCCGGCATAATTGATGATCCCGGCTGCATAGCAGGCAGGTTGATTTCATTGAATCCGGTTCTCGGGCCGGAAGACATAAGCCTTAAATCATTGGATATTTTGGACAATTTCACAGCTAAACGTTTTAATGCTGAAGAATACATCACAAAGTCACCGGTATCCGAAGTAGCTTCTACCAGATTATGCGCATTATTCACATCATAACCTGTGATATCTTTAAGATGTTTGATGACGATGTTGGCATATTCAGGGTCTGAGTTGATTCCAGTACCAATGGCAGTAGCACCCATGTTAACTTCGAGGAACAATTCTGCATTTTGTCTTAGTCTCTCGATCTCTTCCTGCAAAGTGTCAGCAAAAGCTTCAAAGGATTGCCCCAGTGTCATAGGAACAGCATCTTGCAACTGAGTACGTCCCATCTTAATAACATGGGCGAATTCTTTCCCTTTATAATGGAATGATTCGATTAGTTTCTCCAGCACCTGAACAAGCTTTTTGTTGCTTTTATACAGTGCCAATTTTATGGCTGTGGGATATGCGTCATTTGTGGATTGCGAAAGGTTTACATGATTATTGGGATGGCAGTGTTCGTAATCGCCTTTTTCATACCCCAGAATTTCCAGTGCCCGGTTAGCAATAACTTCATTAGCATTCATATTAGTCGATGTTCCGGCACCTCCCTGAATCATGTCTACCGCAAAATGGTTATGATATTTGCCGTTGCGGATTTCGTTACAAGCCCGGACGATAGCATCCCGCAGGGAAGGAGAGAGGAGACCAAGTTCATAATTCGCCGTGGCTGCTGCCATTTTCACTACAGCTAATCCTTCAATCAGATCGGGGAAAAAGTTTATCGTAACCCCGGTAATATTAAAGTTTTCCATACCCCGGAGCGTCTGAATGCCATAAAAATATTCAGCAGGTACTTCGCGGTATCCTAAAAGATCATGTTCGGTTCGTGTTCTTCCCGATTCATACTGCGCAGCTACATGTAATGCTCTTTCGTTTGAGTGGCGCATCCTGCGCGAAATAACGCGGGCCACATTGGAAAATATTTTAAGCGATATTTCGCCGTTGGCTTTGAAAAAATCCCTGTGGATCGTAAAAACAATAGTATCCTTTAAAGCCCTGGCGGTTGTGGAATGCGGTGCATCATCACTGAGCGAACCTTCACCCAGGAAATCCAGACGCCCAAAGGCTGTTAAGCGATTTTCTTTCCCTAACGAAGATTTTTGAACCAGTTCTACCTCTCCGTCATAAATCAAATAAATATATTCACGTTTCGTGTTCTGTTCGAAAAGCGTTTCTCCCTTTTTTACAGTATACTTTTGCATGTGATCGATTACCATTTGCTTTTCTTCACGCGTCATGGCTTTAAAAAGTTCAATCCGGTCGATGAACTGTTCTAAATTTTTTTGTTCCATTATAGATAGTATTTGTAATTTTACATTCGTTGAATAATTCTTAAACGGCGAATATACACACTAATTGTTAAATTTTTAAATATTGTTAATTAAATAACAAAGAAATTTCATTTTTCTTATACATAGTCTAATACAGGATAAAGATATTATTGTTTACATGATTTAAAATAATATCATTATTAACGAACTTGAGGAAATTATTTCTTTGTACATTTGACATAGCAAAAATTATAGGGATGGAAAAATTATCAATTGTAGTAATAGTTTATAATGAAAAGGAAAATATCCGTCCTTTGACCGAAAAAATCCGGACTGATTTGTCTGAATACGATTACGAATTGATTTTTGTTGATGATGGTTCTACTGACGGTACCCTGGAGGAGATAAAAGAATTGCAGGGTGAAGATCTGAAGCTTGTGGAGCTAATGAGAAATTTCGGGCAAAGTTCTGCTATGGCTGCGGGGATTGATGTAGCAACAGGGGAGTATATTATCACGATGGATGGTGATCTGCAAAATGATTCGGCTGATATTCCTCAAATGTTAGAGAAACTGAAAGCTGAAAATCTTGATTTGGTTTCCGGCATACGTAAAAACCGTCAGGATGGCATATTCTTTAGAAAATTACCTAGCCGGATTGCCAATATGATCATTCGACGGAGCACAAATGTTAAGATACAGGACTACGGCTGCACATTGAAGATATTTAAAAGCAAAATTGCTAAAAACTTAGGGCTGTATGGAGAACTACACCGGTTTATTCCTGTACTGGCCAGTCTGGAAGGAGCGAGAATAGGCCAAATGGAAGTCAGGCATCATGCGCGGAAATTTGGCAAATCAAAATATGGTATTGGAAGGACCTTAAAGGTAGTAAGTGATTTGATTTTGATGGTCTTTTTCAAACGCCACATGCAAAAACCAATGCATCTTTTTGGCGGGATAGGCATTGTTTTATTCTTTATAGGAGTCATCCTGAATATTTATTTATTACTATTAAAAATTGCCGGACAGGATATCTGGGGAAAACCATTACTACTGTTAGGGGTTATTCTTCTTTTGGCAGGGATCCAGTTGATTACAGTAGGTGTAATAGCAGAATTGCTTTTAAGAGTTTATTATGAGTCACAACAGAAAAAACCCTATACAATCCGAAAAGTATTTGTCAACGGAGAAGAAATGGAAAAATAGGCTGAAGCAATTGCTCAAGGTATTCTTATCTGCACTTGCGCTTTATCTGGTTTTTTCAACGATTTCTTTTTCTGAAGTTGTCAATGTATATTCGAATGCCAACTGGAGTTATATTTTCCTGGCAGTGCTGTTTTTTATCGGTTCCAAGTTGGTTGCAGCCATAAGGTTAAATTCCTTCTTTTCAGCTATTAATGTGGTCATGTCTCAACTCAACAATATTAAACTTTATATGCTCGGCATGTTTTATAATATTTTTGTTCCGGGCGGTATTGGAGGCGATGGCTATAAAGTATATTTTATTAATAAGCATTTTGATACTAAGATCAAAAAATCCATTGCTGCTGTAGTTTTAGACCGGGTCATTGGATTATTGGTTCTATTGTCTATTGCAATTGTACTCTTTAGCTTTATTGATGAGCAGTATTTTCCATGGCCTCAGTGGTTGATCGTTTTCTTGTTGATCCCCTTGTATTTTACAGTTCGTTGGATACTGCGGAGATTTTTTCCTGAATTTGGTTCAATCTTTCATCGCGTAAGCGGACTTTCATTTCTGGTTCAATTTTTACAATTGATTTGTGCATTATTTATATTAAAGGCAATACATCAACAAGAGAGTATTTATTTTTATTTGTTTGTTTTTTTGATTTCATCTCTGGCAGCAGCTATTCCTTTCACAATAGGCGGAGCAGGAGCCAGGGAGTTAACTTTTCTATATGCATCCCAGATTTTCCCTATCAATGTGCATGTGGCAATTGCATTGAGCCTTACGTTTTATCTGATCACATTGTTGGTTTCTTTGTCGGGATTTTATTATGTTTTTTCTCCACAGTCAATCTACCCTGCATTATTCAAAAAAAATACATAAGTGATATCTGCTTGTTTATAAATTTGAATGCAAAATAAAGCTAAGATTATCTTTTATCTATTTTAGACGAGTGCATTAATTTCAGTCCATCTGTCCTGCCGATTAGGCGGGGTTGCATCTGACCTAAACTTGATGCATGAATATTAAAGGTTACAGGCAACCCTATGCAAAACAGTAAATTTTTTCTGTGCGGTTTTCTTATATAAATTATACGTAATCTGACTGTTATGTTTATCAGGTAAGGTTTGTACCGGGTCAAAAACACTGTTGAATATGCACATTAACCTGATTAAACTTGATTTTTCTTTATTGAAGTATTATATTAGTACCGAAAAAAAGGAGGTTAATTATGAATGATTACAGATGCCCTCATTGCCACGCCTATTTAAACGTTTGTAACTATGTCACTTTTGCTGCTGAAAAAAGTGATGGTACAAAAGGTTTAATTTTGTTGCACCCTGAAATTGGAAACTTTGACAGTGATCACCATGAAAAATTTAATATAGAGGAAGGTGAAAAAGTAAAATTCAGATGCCCTGCATGTCATGCAAACTTAACCGCTCCAAAAGCTCATAATCTCGCTCATATCCAAGCTGTAAGCGAAAATGAAAATGTTTTTGAAGTGTATTTCTCCCGGATTAAAGGAGAAAAAAGTACATACAAGTTAGAAGGTGATTCGGTTGAGATTTATGGTGATCATTCTTCAAATTATCAGGAGTATTTTAATCTTAGCCGCATGAAATAAAATAGCCTGCAAAAAAAATTAATGCTAAATTTACACGTGTGAAATTTTTAATATTTTAGCAGAAATAAAAAATAAATAATGACATTCAGATATTTTAATACTCTACAATGTTGTATTGATTGTTTAACTAAATCCACACAGGCTCCGCATTCAATGCGGAGCTTTTTTTAAAGGCTGGTCGATTTTTTTATAGCTACTAATATTTTTCAAAATGATATTTGTTTATAGGT
>JBNJGZ010000111.1:0-6569 GCA_051748065.1 Bacteroidota bacterium | reverse complement strand
TACAGCAGACTATCTATCCGATAAATTTCCACTAAAACAGGATCAATACAATATTCTGATAAATGGCTCCGTACTACCGAATGATAAACTATTCAATGAAATTGAAACATTAAAACCAGGACAAACCCTGGTCAGTGGCAATGATATTCTTGCCGGTTACTTAGAAAAAGATGAAATTGAAGCCTTCCGAAAAAAAGAATTGAGAGAGATAGAGATAAAAGAATTTAAGGGAAAGGTTATAAAAATCAACTACCCCTGGCAAATATTTCAGCAAAACGGAGAAGCAACAAATCAGGATTTCAAATTATTGACAAATGGCCGTGAGTCAGCACCAATTAGTGAAACGAATAAGATAGCAGGTAAAGAAAATATTTTTATAGAAGAAGGAGCAACCGTTGAATTTGCAACTCTAAACGCATCAAAAGGCCCGATATACATAGGAAAGGATGCTGAAATAATGGAAAACACAGCAATAAGAGGCCCATTTGCAATGTGTGAACACGCAGTTGTAAAAATGGCTGCAAAAATATATGGACCAACAACACTTGGTCCTTATTGCAAAGTTGGGGGAGAAATCAACAATTCTGTATTCATTGGTTACTCAAACAAAGCACATGACGGATTTCTTGGAAACTCAGTAATCGGCCAATGGTGTAATTTAGGTGCAGATACAAATAATTCTAATCTAAAAAACAATTACGCAGAAGTAAAACTCTGGAATTATGTAGAATCCCGTTTTATAAATACTTCATCACAGTTTTGCGGACTTATTATGGGTGACCATTCTAAATGCGGCATCAATACCATGTTTAACACAGGTACTGTTGTGGGAGTCAATGCCAATATTTTCGGAGAAGGATTCCCACGCAATTTCATCCCTTCATTCGCATGGGGAGGAACAAAAGGATTTAAGGTTTATAAGCTGAATAAAGCTTTGCAAGTAGCCGAAACTGTAATGAAAAGAAGAGATATAACGCTTGATGATACCGAAAAAAAGATTTTAACCGAAGTTTATAATCTAACTGAAAAATACAGAAATTTCTAAACAGTACAACCTCTCCCTCCTTTCTTTTTTGAAAGAAAACCAAAGGTTCTACTTCAATTTCATTATTTTTGGCACAACAATTGACAAACCATTATCTCAAGCTTGACATTACTCATGATGTCAATTTGACAGAAAACAATTAAGATACCAGAGAGGAAAAATAAATTATGAGTTGGAAAAAAGATTTAAAAATTAATATGGACGATTTACTCATGCAGGAAGATTCAAATCAAAAATCAGAATTTATACCATTAATAACAGACGAAGAAGAAGATTCATTAAGTAAAGTAGAGGTTCCCGAAACCATTCCGATACTCCCTTTAAGAAATACAGTGCTTTTTCCGGGGGTGATTCTTCCTATAACAGTGGGGCGTGAAAAGTCGCTGAAACTTATTGATGATGTTTATAACAACGAAAAAGTTCTCGGGGCAGTTTCCCAAAAAGACCCTGCTATAGAAAATCCAGGGTTCGACGATTTGTATAAAGTAGGCACGATTGCCCAAATCATAAAAATACTGGAAATGCCAGATGGCAGCACTTCAGTAATTATCCAGGGAAAAAAACGCTTTCAACTTGATGATATAGTTGAAAGCGAACCCTATGACCAGGGAAATGTTACAGAATTGGAGGAAGCAAAAAAAGAGGCTTCAGGGAAAGAATTTGAAGCGATTATCGGGTCGCTAAAAGACCTGTCATTGAAAATCATAAACTTATCAAGTAATATACCACAAGAAACTTCATTCGCTGTAAAAAATATAGAAAACTCAACTTTCCTGATCAATTTTATCTGCTCAAACAGTGACATTGAGCTTGAGGACAAACAAAACCTGCTCGAAACAGCAAATCTCAAGGATAGAGGTTTACAATTACTGGAGCATCTTACAAAAGAGGTACAGATGCTCGAATTAAAAAGCGACATCCAATCAAAGGTAAAAACAGATATGGACAAGCAGCAAAGAGAGTATTTGCTGCAACAACAAATGAAAACAATACAGGACGAATTGGGTGGAAGTGCTTTAGAGCAAGAAGTTGAAGAACTTAAGGAAAAAGCAAAGAAAAAGAAATGGTCAAAAGAAGTTGAAGATGTATTCAATAAAGAACTGGATAAGTTGCAAAGACTTAATCCTGCGGCAGGTGAATATTCTGTTCAGATGAACTATTTAAACACTTTGCTTGAATTACCATGGAATGAATTTACAGAAGACAACTACGACCTGAAAAGAGCAGAACGCATTTTAGATGAAGATCATTTTGGTCTGGAAAACGTTAAAGACAGAATACTTGAATACCTGGCCGTACTTAAGCTTAAAGGCGACCTGAAATCGCCAATTCTTTGCCTGTATGGCCCTCCGGGTGTTGGAAAAACTTCTCTAGGCAAATCAATTGCAAGAGCATTAGGCAGAAAATATGTCAGAATGTCTTTGGGTGGCTTAAGAGACGAAGCTGAAATAAGAGGGCACAGAAAAACCTATGTGGGTGCTATGCCTGGCAGGATCATTCAAAATATAAAAAAGTCCAAGTCTTCAAATCCGGTGTTTGTACTTGATGAAGTAGATAAGGTAGGTAAAGATTTTCACGGCGACCCTTCTTCCGCTTTACTAGAAGTATTGGACCCGGAACAAAATACCGCATTTTACGACAACTTCCTGGAAGTTGAGTATGACCTATCAAATGTAATGTTCGTTGCTACGGCTAACACTGTCGAATCGATCAGCCCTACGCTCCGCGACAGAATGGAAATGATCGATGTAAGCGGTTACATTATTGAAGAAAAAATTGAAATAGCTAAAAGGCACTTAGTTCCAAAACAATTGGAAGCTCATGGTCTGAAAAAGAATCAAGTAACTTTCACTAAAAAAGTATTGGAATATGTTACTGAAAATCACACCAGAGAATCGGGTGTAAGAACACTAGACAAGACCATAGCTAAAATTGTCAGAAATATAGCACGGGAAATAGCTTCGGAAGGTACACATACCAAAAAATTAACTATAGAGGATATTCGCAAAATATTGGGGCCTCCGGAATATTTCAAAGAAAAATACCAGGGAAATGAATTCGCCGGCGTTGTTACAGGACTTGCATGGACTGCAGTAGGAGGCGAAATTATGTTCATTGAAAGCAGCCTGAGCAAAGGAAAGGGAAAACTGACCTTAACCGGAAATCTGGGTGAGGTAATGAAGGAATCGGCTACTATTGCTCTGGAATACATTAAAGCTCATGCAGAGAACATCGGAATTGATGCAAATGTATTTGATATTTGGAATGTCCATATTCACGTTCCTGAAGGAGCAATTCCTAAAGATGGACCATCAGCCGGAATTTCCATGGCTGTATCACTGGCTTCTATTTTCACGCAGCGAAAAGTGAAGAAGAACTTAGCTATGACCGGAGAAATAACTTTAAGAGGGAAAGTTCTCCCGGTAGGTGGTATTAAAGAAAAAATACTTGCTGCTAAAAGATCCGGAATTAATGAAATCATTATTTCAGAAGAAAACAAAAAAGACTTAGAAAAAATCAAGGATATTTACCTTAAAGGGCTTACTTTCCACTATGTTTCAAACATCATGGAAGTACTTGACGTCTCTTTACTGAAACAAAAGGTTAAAAACCCAATGAACTTGCAAGAGCAGGGAGCAGCTAAACAGTAGTAGTAGCAGTTGTAGCAGTAGCTTGCAGTTGCAGTGCAGTCGGCGGTAAGCAGTCGGCAGCGAAGAAAAACCTGACAGCGCCTTCAAGGCCTGTCAGTGTTTTAGACGAATAAAGAAAAAAAAGGTGTATGTACAATCAAATGAAACAAAATATCAGTGCGTTACATATATAAAAAAATATAAATATCAAAAAATTTCTGCAAAGAGCTAAAGGCTAAAAGCTAAAGGCCAAGAAAAGCAAATTGCAGTGACAGTCGGCAGAAGGCAGCTAAGTCGGCAGCAGTAGGCAGAAAGTCGGCTGTAAGCAGTAGGTAACTTAGGTTATTCTAACACGAATTACGGAAAGTATTTTTTTAACCCTTATATGCTGCATATTTGCTTTGCAGACTGCCTTCTTACTTATTAGCAAATTGATGGTCATTTTAATATTTGCCTCTACTTCTGAATTCGCCTATCTAGTGCCCGAATTCCACGATAAATAATTCTTTATCTTACAATAACGTCGTATTTCAACTGTAAATACGGTGTTTTTTATTTACATATAGAAGATAATTATTATCTTTATAAAAAAGAATTAGTCTATGGCTGAAAATAAAATCAATAAATTTGGAACGGCGCCTGTTTTTTTTACGGCCATTTCCACGATTTTAGGAGCTATTTTATTTTTAAGGTTTGGGTTTGCAGTAGGAAAATTAGGCTTTCTGGGCGTAATTGGAATCATTATACTCGGACATCTTGTTACTATCCCTACTGCCTTTGCCATTTCTGAACTAGCAACCAATCAAAGAGTGAAAGGTGGCGGAGAATATTATATTATTTCCCGGTCATTTGGAATAAACATTGGCAGCACCATAGGCATTGCTTTGTACCTATCCCAGGCAATAAGTGTCGCATTTTATGTAATCGCCTTTACTGAAGCATTTGAATTTCTATTCAACTGGTTTAATGAAACTTATGGACACACCTTACCAAGGCAAGCCATTAGCATACCATCAATGGCACTTCTTTCCATATTGATACTAAAAAAGGGAGCAAATCTCGGTGTGAAAACGTTGTATGTCGTAGTAGCCATTTTAGCATTTGCTCTTATCATGTTTTTTACAGGAAGCACGGAATATGCAGAGACAGCACGTGCGGGAATTACTGAAAAGCCTGTAAGGAATTACGATGATTTTTTCATGATCTTTGCCATTATTTTTCCTGCATTTACAGGAATGACAGCAGGCGTAGGGCTTTCCGGCGACTTAAAAAATCCCGAAAAATCAATCCCCAAGGGCACAATCATAGCCACAGTTTTAGGATTTATAATTTATATATTCATCGCCCTGAAGTTGGTATATTCTGCCCCTCCAGACAAACTGATTGATGTGCAATTAATTATGTCCGAAATTGCAACGGGAGGACATATTATAATTCCACTTGGATTGGCAGCTTCAACCATATCCTCAGCCCTGGGCTCTGTAATGGTTGCCCCCAGAACACTTCAAGCTCTGGGCAGAGATGCTGCACTACCCGGAATAAAATTTAACCGCTTCCTCAGCAAAGGCGAAAAGGGCACAAATGAGCCATTCAATGCGTCACTGGTAACAGTTTTAATCGCATTCATTTTTGTTGCAGTCGGTAGCGTAAATGCTGTCGCTACGATTATTTCCATGTTTTTTATGGTAACCTACGGCTCTCTTTGTCTGATCTCGTTTCTTTATCATTTTGGCGCACCTCCATCCTACCGTCCTACCTTCAAGTCCAAATGGATTCTTTCTTTAATCGGTTTTGTGTTCTCAGTTTACTTTATGTTCCGTATCGACGCAGTATATGCATTGATTGCAATCGTTCTGATGGTTGCTCTATACCTTTACATCAGCAGTCATCATAAAGAAAGGAAAGGTTTAGAAGCAATATTCAAAAGCACCCTCTTCCAGATTAACAGAAACCTGCAAATCTACTTACAAAAGACTCAGCGATTAAAAGAAAAAATCAGCTGGCATCCGTCCATGATTTGTGTATCAAACCTCGAATCAGACAGAGAAAATGCCTTCAATCTTTTAACATGGATTGCCTACAAATATGGTTTCGGAACTTATATTAAATATATCCCGGGTTATCTTTCCTCCGCAACCTATGAGCAATCAAAAGAAGCGCTGCAGGAATTAATAGAAAAAACCTATTACCGTTCCAGTCATGTTTATGTAGATACGATAATCTCTCCTTCTTACACTTCGGCCATAGCTCAAATAATACAAATACCGGGGATTTCAGGCTTAGAAAACAATATGCTTTTATTTGAATTTGATAAAAAGTACCCACAGAGTCTCAATCAGATTGTTGACAACATCTCTCTAATCCGGGCGGCTCAATATGATGTATGTGTGCTGGCAGGAACCAACCAGGCAATCAAATATCAAAATGGCATTCATATCTGGATCCGGAAATTTGATTTGAAAAATATTAACCTGATGGTTCTACTTAGTTATATCATCATGGGGCATCCCGACTGGAAACACAGCGCAATTAGAATATTTAATCTGTATACAGAGAAAGATGACGCCGAATCAAAAAACCAGTTGATTGAAGTTGTGAAAAAAGGACGTTTGCCAATCTCTATGAAAAATATTGAGTTCATTAAAATGGATGAGAATACACGCCCAAGAGACATCATCAATAAAAAATCTTCTAAAGCCGGCCTTACAATGATAGGTTTTCTGAATGAACAACTCAAACATGAAGGAGAAAATACCTTTCTTGGATATGATGGGATCGGTGAAACGCTCTTTGTGAATGCCCGGCAGGAAAAACCTCTTCAATAAATTTACTTTAAGATATGAACTAATAGCTCATTGTTTCGTTTTACAATGAAAAGATAATGTTGCTATGAA
>JBNJGZ010000110.1:0-6636 GCA_051748065.1 Bacteroidota bacterium | reverse complement strand
AGCTTACAGGTAAAGATAAAAACAAATATATTAATATAATCCATTCAAGCGGAGAATATCTAATGCGTATCATTTCTGATATTGTTGAAATGTCTAAGCTAAATACAAACCAGGTGCAAATCAATCTGGAAGTATTTGATTTGACTTCCCTTTGCCATGGTATCCTGAGTGAATTTGAAGTATCTGTGCCATCTGTAAAAACAATTCATTTATCCAGGGAAATAGATTTACCTGTAAAAGGAGAATTTTGGATTGAAGCTGACAAAATTAAGCTGAAACAAATTTTATTTAATTTACTTGATAATGCCATAAAAAACACTAAGGAAGGAGAAATTAAAATCGGTTGTTATTTAAGGGGCGATAATTTGTTATTCTATATTAAGGATACAGGAAGAGGAATTGATCCCCGGTATCACGATGTGATCTTTGAGCCTTTTAGCCAGGCGAAACCTGAGAAAGGTGCAATACAGGAAGGTTCAGGATTGGGTCTTTCGATAGTAAAGTCATATATTGACCTTATGAATGGAGATATATGGTTGAACTCTGCTCCCGGAAAAGGTTCTGTGTTTTATTTTACTATACCCTATAACCCCGTCAAAAACTCTAAAAATACTAAAGATGCCAATATAAGCAACGAAAAAACAAAACAAAAGCAAACTTCAAAAGTACTTGTTGTGGAAGATGATGAAGTGAATTTTGCCTATTTGAAGGAGATTTTGGAAATGAATAATGTTGAAGTTATTCATGCCCGGAATGGGCAGGAGGCTATTGATATTTGCAGAAGAGGCAATGGCCTTGATCTTATATTTATGGACATAAAAATGCCTGTTATGAACGGATACGAGGCATTGCAGTATATTAAAGATGAATGCCCCTGGATCAAGGTAGTGGCGCAGACTGCCTATGCCCTGAAAAACGAACAGGAAACAATTTTTGATGCAGGCTTTGATGGGTATGTAGCAAAACCTGTACAAAAAGAAAAAATACTACAGTTTATCGAATAGTTTGGATTGCATATTTTGAATCCGGGGTAAAAGAAGACCATGGATTTGGGCGGTTTTGAAAAAATGGCTTCAAACCAAAGATAATCTATTTTTAAGCCGCATTGTTTTGAATAAAATGAATCGCCAGCTGATTGAATTTTTCCGGTTGGTCAATATTACAGACATGACCTGAATTGGGAATGACTTCCAGCTTTGAGCTTTTGTGTTTTGACGTAACATATTCTACAGTGGGTAGGAACATATAGTCTTCTTCTCCCATCAGGTAAAGAGTTGGGATGCCTGTGTCTTTTTCCGCAAAATAATTAAGTAAAGGAGTGATGGTGTGGGTGAGCTGGAACCAACGCATAAATTCTCTTTGGGCTACTTTTTTGGCCTCGTTAACAAATAAGGTACGTGATCTTTTGTGTCTTGCTTTGGGCATAATAATCCAGGCGAAAAAGTTGTAAAGCCACATAAATGGAACAATCTTTTTTAAGAAATTACCAACAGCAACCAGTATTTTAGCCCGTATGTTCAAGCGGATAATGGCTCCGCCCATGATCATTGAATTGACCCTTTCCGGCCAGCTTTCACTAATTTGGCGGATAATGATAGTGCCCAGCGAAACCCCTATAAAGTGAGCTTTGGCAATATTTTCATAATTCAATACTTCAATAATATCAGCTGATAAGTCTTCAATATTATATTTTAA
Source organism: Bacteroidota bacterium (assembly GCA_051748065.1). Lineage (GTDB taxonomy): Bacteria > Bacteroidota > Bacteroidia > Bacteroidales > PWNQ01 > PWNQ01. The sequence continues at coordinate 4,941 of JBNJGZ010000110.1, read as the reverse complement.
TTTGCTGGTTTTTTGTGTTGGAGCGGATTTTCCGTGTCCACGCAGGTCAATTAAAAGAACATTAAAATACTTTTTAAAATCTTTGATTTGCATAAACCAAAGGGAAGAACTTCCTCCTGCGCCGTGGATAAAGACAACCCACGGAGCTTCATGATTTAGTTCATATTTACGGTAATAGAGCATTAAGTTTATTTCTGTTTTTAAGTCGTTTCTTTGCAATTATTGAAAGTATAATTGCATTTTATCCATAAATTCTTCATGGATATGTTGATTGGTCGCAATAATTTCGGCACCAAAGATAAAGTTTTCATCACCGGAAAAGTCGCAGACTTTGCCTCCGGCTTGTTGAACCAAAAATGCACCTGCAGCTACATCCCAGGCATGCAAGCTGTATTCGTAAAACCCGCTAAATCTTCCACAGGCTACATAGGCTAAATCAACGGCAGCAGAGCCTAACCTTCTTACGCCTGTTGTGTTTTCCAGCAAATAGGTAAAGAAGTTAAGATAGGGTTTCATTCTGCTGTAATCGTAATATGGAAACCCTGTGGCCAGCAAACTATTATTCAGTGTACCTGTATCGTTTACCTGAATAGGCTTTCCATTTAAATATGCCTGAGCGCCTTGCCAGGAGTAAAAACATTCATCGCGAACAATCTCATAAACAATTCCCATGATTGTTTGTTCGTTGCGCTGCAATGCTATGCTGATCGAATATACAGGAACGGAATGAACATAATTTGTTGTCCCGTCCAGAGGATCGATAATCCAGGTATACTCCTCGGTTTTATCTTCTGTCGTATCTTCTTCGGTAATAAATCCTGATCCGGGTAAAATTTTTGACAGTTCTTTGGTGAGCCGTTGTTCAGAGGTTTTATCCACATAAGTCACATAATCATGCAGGCCTTTGTTTTCAACATTACTGGCGGATAAGTTAAAACTTTCCTGACGAATAAAATTGCCTGTTTCTTTAACGACCTTTATGGTTTGCTTGCAAATATTTTCAATGTTCATGTATGTTCTCTTTTTTATAGCGTTGCCAAAAGTAAAAAATCCCAACGATACCAAGGATCATAAGTACAACAGCAATGATCTCAGCTTGTGTTATTTGTTGGTCATCAAAAGTGTAAGTTGTGTTTACACGGATTTTTTCGATCAAAAAGCGGGCCAAACCATGAAAAACTAAAAATATAGAAAATAATACGCCATGTGCTTTGATTTTTTTACGCGACAACCAAAGCCCCAGAAATATAATCAGGTTCATTGTTGTTTCGTAAAAAGGAGTAGGATAGACGGGTTTTGACAGGACGTGACAATAATCTCCCTGGCATCCGGATATTTTCACACCTTCATTGATTACATTATGGGGATAGTCAAAAGCCCACATCCAGTTGGGCAGCCATGCCAGCCATTCGGGTTTAGGATCGGTATTGACGATGCCCCAGCAGCCATCTCCGGCAGTCATACAGCCTACGCGACCAACGGCGTATGCCAAAACAATAGCCGGTGCCGCTATATCCATAATGTAAGTTATTTTTATTCCTTTCACATGGCAGTACCAAATGACAGCCAGCGCGCCAAAAATTAATCCGCCGAAAAAAGTTAATCCTCCGGAAGAGAATAATGAGCCCAGCGGATCGGCTGTAAAGTCCTGCCAGTTTTCAAGCTGGTGAAATATCTTAGCACCGATAATACCGGAAATAGCGGCAATAAGTAAAATTGTTCCTGCTTTTTCTTTGGCATGTACCGGTACTTTTTGCTTTTTCGGTTTGTCCAGTTTCTTTTTTTCCTTATCCATGTAGGTCAATACAGCAAAGACGATGGCCAGGATTATTCCTGAAACCCAATGGCCTTGGAGTGAGAACATAAAATCCTTTATTGATCCGGCTACCTGCTCTGCCATAAAGAAGAGGGCTAAAAATTTATATCCTAAAATAAAACCAAATAAGGCGGATATTATTAATTCCTGCGCAGTAGCCGGTTTCCCTATGATTTCTTCTCTGTATTCCACCGGGATTAAGTTTAACTTTTCCTTGCGCTGTAGTTCTTTTCTAAGAATGATGTAAGCAGCAATAAACGCCAGGGCTAGCATCGTCCCGTAAGTTGGGATGGGAATTACAATATTGCTGTTGAATATGTCTGAAAAAAGGTGACCTAAAGTTGGATACATGATAAATTATTCAATTATAAAACTACCGTTTTTTTCTTCTGTTAATAAAACCTTTTCAATGGTATTTACTTTGTTTTCGTCATAAGGGGTTTTTACTTTAAGGTAATTTCCGGTCCAGCCTTGCATATATTTGCCTTCCCGGTTTGATTCCCAAAGGACAAATTCCGATTTTCCTTTTTGCGCGTGAGTGAAATTGTTTTGTAAACGATCTGATATTTCGTGCATTATATCGCTGCGTTCTTTTTTCAAATTTCCGGGGACTTTGTCTTTCATAAGCTCTGCTTTCGTATTCGGGCGGCTTGAATAAGTGAAGACATGAAGATATGAAATCGGTAGTGATTTTATGAAATCAGCGCTGTCGAGGAACTGTTCTTTTGTTTCACCGGGAAAACCTACGATTAAGTCTATGGCAATACAGGCATCAGGCATTACTTTTTTGATATAATTTACGTGATCTGCCAATAACTCTCTTTTATAGCGTCGCCCCATCCGTCTTAATATTTCATTATTACCTGACTGTAGCGGTATATGAAAGTGTGGGAGAAACTTTTCTGATTTTCTGACAAAGTTAATGATGTCCTTTGAGAGCAAATCAGGTTCTATGCTTGATATTCTGTAGCGTTCAATTCCTTCGATTTTATCGAGTTCCTGCAGTAGTTCGAGAAAGGATTCTCCATTATGCTTGCCAAAATCACCAATATTTACTCCTGTTAAGATAACTTCTTTGATCTCTGATTTAGCAATTTCCTGTGCGGTTTTGATGGTCTCTGCTATAGAGCTGCTTCTGCTTCTGCCGCGGGCTTCGGGAATGGTGCAATAAGCACACATATAATCGCAACCGTCTTGGATCTTCAAAAATGAACGGGTACGATCGCCCTGAGAAAAGGCGTGTTTAAATGCAAAATCCGAACGCATATCTTTCCCGGTAACTTCAGTGATATCTTTTGTCTGTTCATTATTAACTAGTCCGGGCAGATGGTATTTTTCCCTGTTCCCCAAAATAATATTTACGTCGGGCATTGCTTCCAGCTCTTCCGGGCGAAGTTGTGCATAACAACCAATGACAGCTACCTGAGCCTCCGGATTAAGTTTTTTGGCATGTCGTGCAGCAGCACGGGTTTTCTTTTCTGCGTTAGCTGTTACACTGCATGAATGAATTACGTATATGTCAGCTTTTTCACGTGGAGAGACCTGTTCAAAGTTTTGCCCTGGAAACATTCTGGATATGGTAGATGTTTCCGAATAGTTTAGTTTGCATCCCAGGGTATGAAACGCAATTTTTCGTTTTTCCATTTGGTCAAATTTACGATAATTTCAGTAGTTCTGAGTTTTTCAGTTTTAAACTTGTTTAAATCCGATCAGGAGTATTTGCGTGCACCGAAAAGGGCCGAGCCTATACGCAGCATTGTGCTTCCTTCTTCAATGGCGATTTGGTAATCGTTAGTCATGCCCATAGAAATCTCTTTAAAGTGCGTACTTTCACTAAAGTAATCCGATTGTAGCCTGTCAAAAAAGGATTTTAGTTGGCGGAATTCCCGGCGGATTTGTTCTGTGTCTTCCGTAAATGTCGCCATAGCCATCACTCCGTCGATCCTGATGTTCGTGAGGTTTTGATAGGCTTCTGACTCCAGCATTTCCTTTACCTCGGCCCAGTCGAACCCAAATTTCGTATCTTCTTCAGCAATATGAAATTGCAGCAGGCAAGGGATAACCCTATCGTTTTTTTGGGCTTGTTTGTTGATTTCTTTCAATACTTTAAACCGGTCAACAGAATGTATCAGGCTGACAAAAGGTGCAATATATTTAACCTTGTTGGTTTGCATGTGACCAATAAAATGCCATTGGATATCATCCGGCAGTTCCGGCTGTTTGTCTTTTAATTCCTGAGCTTTGTTTTCTCCAAAGACCCGGTGGCCGCTGTCATACGCTTCCCGGATATCTTCAAGAGGTTTTGTCTTAGATACGGCGACTAACGTAACGTTCTCCGGTAATTTATTTTTAAATGCTTCTATATTTTGCTTTATATTACTCATAATTATTTTTTTGCAAAATTACGAAAACTAACAGATAAAATAAATGTCAATACCCTATTTACAAAATGTATTCTTGTTCGGATGATGTTCGTTTGCGTAGTTTTGATCTGTTTTGATGGACAGGCAACTGATTTTTTTTATAAATATTGAGCTCACAGAACCAGTTTAATGTATGATGAGTTTCAACAGTTTTATTTGTCCGTCATTGAATATTAGTTTTACAAAATACATTCCTGGTGCAAATGCTTTTGTAGAGACACTGTCTCCGGTCTGGTAATTTTCATTTGAATACAGGCATGTTCCATTGAAAGAAAGAAGAGATAAGTGGAACTGCCTGTCATTTCCTTTGACTTTGAAATATTTCTTTGCGGGATTGGGAAATAGAACCATTTTGTTTTCGGTTTTATTTTCTTTTCCCAGAAAATGGGGATCATACTCAAAGGCACCAATGTCGTAGCCATTGCCGTATGGGCGTGGATTGTAATAAAAATCAAAAAGTATGCTGTCATTCGATAAAACAACACCGGAGTCTATTGCCGGACTACTGGGTCGAAGAGTGAAGTTGTTTCTGTTTGTGTCCAGAAAGCGGGGATAAGCTAAATTTTGTCTAAAGATATTATGGGATATTGTTGCGTCCATAGTGGTGTCTTTTAAGAAGACATAAGCATCATTGCCGGTACGGAAGGTATTCAGGTCTTCATAATAACTGTATGCACCGGGATCTATAATAATGTTGTTTTG
>JBNJGZ010000109.1:0-6920 GCA_051748065.1 Bacteroidota bacterium | reverse complement strand
AATTTCGTCTTTCCATTCAGATAATATGTTTGATATAGATTTTTCAGGCATAGATTAATGCATTGCATTTGGTGTTTCAATATCATCATTTGATACGTTTACAAAGATAGGAATATTCGTTTGCATCCATTCGTAAAAAGGATAGATCGCTTTGAAAATCTCAGGGGGAAACACCTCCTTTAAGATTTCTATCCATGTATTCATTTGAGCAGCCCAGTAATTGGTAGTAAATCCATGACTGCGATAAGCCCTGAAAACCCACAGAACAGTTTCTACAAATACATCCGGATTGTAATTTTTCAGTATAGAGGCAATAAAACGCACATGATTGCCGTGATTGTCCTGCATCATACTAAGATTGTGTTCTCCCCCGATAAGGTTGTTAATTTCGGGTTTTTCCAACATCTTTTTGTTGATCTCTGAAATCAACTCGTCGGATTTCTTACGGTATTCTTCAGCAGTTTTCGTATCTACCTGCTTCAGTTCTCTTGCCGTTTTTAAAAGATAATCTTTATCCATATGAATTAAAATTTTTTATAAATGACTCAACGCTCATTAAGTCAGGTTTGTAATATATATTTTTATATTTTTGTAATACCTCTTCTCCTCCACGGCTGAAGGCCTGGCCTCCAACTAAAACAGGCTGGCCTGGAAATTCTTCCCGGACTTTCTGAAGCATTTCTTCAAGAACCGGCAAATGAAAATATATACTTAATGAAACAGCAAGCAAATCAGGCTTGACTAGTTTTGTATAATCAATGAGTTCTTTTGTCGGGGTATTGGCACCTAAGAAGTATGAATTCCACCCATTCATCTCAAAAATATCGCTGATCATTTTCACACCTATCTGGTGCTGTTCTTCTTCAACGCAGGAGAGTATAACTGTCTTTTCTGTTTTCCTTTTTGTGGCTATATTGTGATAAAATTCATTCAGAATTGCCTCTACGATTGCGGAGGCTAAATGCTCTGTGGCAACACTGATCTTATTGTATTCCCAGAGTTTACCAATCTCATAAAGCGAACTTTTAAGCACATCTTCGTAAAGAGCTTTAACAGAGTTAGCCTGTTTAAAATAATCATGAGCATACTCAGAACACCGGGAGCGGCCCCCGGAGATCAATAGTTTTACGAATTCTTTATGTTGATTTGCCAAGTCCCTTTCCATATCGCGATATAATACATTTGTGCTATTTATTAGACACTTCCTTTGTGTAATATGTTCATATCAATTTAGAAAAATTCATTGACTATGGGCGTATTTTAGTCTTTTCTCTACTTTTCCCACCCCTGCCAACAAATTAAAATTTAATAACAAATTTAGTTCCCTGGCCTTTTTCACTGAACACTTCCACACTTGCATTGTTCTTGTCAAGAAATTCTTTACTTAACAATAGCCCTAAACCAGCCCCCTCCTGGTTATATTCTTCATCTTTTTTAGATTGGATATACGTAAATATTTTATTGATTCTTTCCTCGTCCATACCTATCCCTGTATCTTCAATCTCAATTGCTGTTTGTTCGCCTTCTTTAAAAACCCGGATAAAAATGTTTCCTTTCTGGCCAGTAAATTTAACTGCATTTGAAAGGATGTTGCGCAGGCTGGTTTCCAGCATATTTGGATCGGCGAATACAAATTCTTTCTCGTTATCATATTCTGTTGATACTTTCAATTCTTTGAATTCAATTCTTGGCGTTAAAAATTCCAGTATTTCTCCTATAACAGCTATCAGATCCACAGGCTCCTTTTGCGCTTCTAATTGAAGCAGATCATTTTTAGACCAGCTCAATAAATTTTGAAGGGTTTGATACAAAGAACTGGTTGTTACTCTTATAATATTTAATTTATCTTTTAATTCTTCCCTTGTATGATTTTGAAACCTCGAGAGCAAAAACTTTGTAAATTCATCCAGGGATGAAACGGATCCTCGTATATCATGAGAGATAAGCGATAAAAATTTTGATTTTATCTCGTTGGAGCGCTCCAGCTGTTCCGTTTTTTCTTCCAATTCCTGATTAGAGACTAGCAATTTTAAATCTGTCTCTATATGTTGTTTTACTTCATCCAATAAATCTTCATATAAACTGCCGTAATGATTCTCTTTATTATCTAACACGCAAACAGTTCCAAACACCTCGCCATCAGGATAATTTACAGGCATTCCCAAATAGGAGATCATGTTTAAGTCTATGTCGGGATTGTTGTCTTTCCATACGGAGCTTTTTGTTGCATCGGGAACTAATAATTCGTCCTGTTTGCCAATTACAGTCTCACAATACAATCCATATATAAGTTCCTCTTTGCCTCCAACCTTATAGGGATTACCCTTTCTATCACTTTTCATGAACACTTCAATAGTCTCTTTATTTAGCTTCATAATCAGCGCAGAAGGAACATCCATCATTTTGGCTGTCAGGTCTAATAAAGACTGCCACTTCTCAGTGATTTCATCACCAGGCTTTGGCTTGGAATCAGAGGCAATTCTGACTTGCTTTTTTTCATTGGTCTCTCTTACATTGACTTGTGAATAATTATTAAGCTCCATATAATCAGAATTTTCTCCGTATGGTAATCCTTTCAGATAAATTTTCCTATCTTCTCCAGCAACTCCTTACTATCAACAGGTTTGCTAATGTAATCGTTACAACCCGCTTCCATGCTTTTCTTATCATCTCCGCTCATGGCATAAGCAGTTTGTGCGATAATGGGAACTTCTCTGTTTTTATCAGATGAAGCGCGTATCTTTCGGGCCACTTCCAGTCCGTTTGTATCCGGAAGCTTTATGTCCATCAGTATAAGTTCAATTTCGGGATGGTTTATAAATGCTTCATAGCCTTCTTCCCCTGTTTCACAAGTGATAAGACTCAATCCATTCGGCTCGAGCAGCGCCTTCATATATTCACGGCTGGTCGGGTCATCTTCTATAAGGAGTAACGTTTTTTCTTCTTTATTAGATATCCCTCCCTCTGCCTTTTTTTCTTCTCGGCTTTGTTTACTTGATTTATCTTCGTATGGAAGGGTGAAATAAAACACGGAGCCTTCGCCTTCTTTAGATTTCAGCCACATTTCTCCGCCCAATAATACCACCAGATTTTTGGAGATGGTCAGGCCTAAGCCTGTACCTTCATAAGCTCTTGTACTTGAATCATCAACTTGCCTGAAACGCTCAAAAATATGTTCTTGTTGTTCTTTTGGAATGCCAACTCCGCTATCTTTTACATAGAAAAGCAGTTTATCTTCATGCCATAATTCATAACCAAATTCGATCGTGCCCTCTTCGGTGAATTTAACGGCATTTTTAAGTAAATTGTCCATAATTTGCCTGAACCGGTTGAAGTCCGATTCAATATAGCTTTCCTCGTAATTTAAACCTAAATACAGCTTCAATTGGATATGATCATTTTCCCGGTTTGTCAATTCATTGGAAAAAACACTGTAGAGTTCCTGCATCAGATTATTTAAATAGAAATGTTGAACATTCAGCGTTAATTGATTGGCTTCGATTTTTGATACATCTACAAGGTCATTGATGATATGTAGCAAATGCTGGGTTCTGGAATGAATGATGTCAATAAACTTTTTTTGCTGTTCTTTTGGGTAGTCACTTTCCTGTAAAATCTGTGAAAAGCCAATTATGCTGTTCATAGGCGTTCGTATCTCATGGCTCATATTAGCCAGAAAAGCTGATTTTAAACGGTCACTTTCTTCTGCTTTTTCTTTGGCTTTGATTAGCTCTTTTTCTGCATTTTTTTGTTCTGTTATGTCACGGCTGATACCACGAATTCCAACAACATTTTTGCTCGTATCAAAAATTGGAGTAAGAATAGCCTCATAAGTTTTTACGGTACCATCTGGCATTGGTGTTGCTGTTTCAAATTGCATTGATTTGCCCGTATTAAATATTTGTAAATGCTTTTCTTGCCAATCCTTTGCTATTTCTTTCGGGAAACCTAATTCAAAATGATTTTCCCCGATTATATCTTTTGAATCCAGATTCAATGCCTGACAGATACTTTTATTAACTGCTGTGTGTCGGCTATATAAGTCTAAACTATAAATAAAATCAGGAGTATTATCAACAAGGGCTTTATATTTTTCTTCGTTTTCTTCAGCTTTCTCTTTGGTTTTTAACAAATCTTGCTTGTATTTTTCCTCTTTTAGCTTAGAATACAATAAAGGGGCAATATAATCACATAATCGCTGTATTAACTTTTTGTCTTCATAATCATAACCATTCTCTTTATTAGCAAGTGCAATTTGTCCTATTAATTGATCATCAGCCATAATTGGAGCTGCCATGGCAGATGTTAATTTAACATGCCCTTCAGGTATTTGAAGGTTTCCATTTTTATATAATGTTTTTCTTTTTTTAAGAGATTCACCCCATAAACCTATCCATAATTCCTTCGGGAAAACTATAGTCTTATCTTCGCTCTGGCATTCATCCCATACATCTCTTGTCATTGATTCTGTTACAAGATCACCTTTTTCATTAATGTATCCAAAAAAACCATATTCACTGTAAAAAACCTCCCTGAAAACATCCAATACTTCCTTATAAAAACTTTCATTTTCTGATTGAATGAAACTATTGGAGATTCGGTTTTTGACTTGGAGTTCCTCTTCGGCTTGTTTGCGTTCAGTAATATCCTGAAACATTACCATATGCATATTTTTACTTTCATGAGTATCAATTTTCCCAATGTTTATTAAGACGTTAATATAATTGCCATCTTTTCTGCAATATCTTCTCTCTGTCTGTAAAACTTCTCCAGAAAGCATTTTTTTTACATTATCGTTAGGGGTTAATTTATTAATGTCATCAGGATGAATGAGATTGCGGGCTTTCATATGAAACATTTCTTCTCTGGAATATCCCAGAATGGATAATGCCTTTTCATTAACGTCAACAATATTATGATGAGCATCGGCAATAAAAATTCCTATAGCCGCCTGTTCAAACAATTGGCGAAACTGCTGTTCACTTTTTTTAAGAGCCTCCTCTGATTCCTTTCTTTGGGTAATATCCTCAAATGTTACAATCACCTGATAAGGTTCGGTTTGGTTCTCTTTGAATTTTGGGATGGAATTAATGTTGATCCATTTATAATCATTTTTCTGAGGATTGAAAACCCCCATTTTCTTATTGTAAACAGGTTTACCTGTTTTTAATGAAGCCATTGCAGGATGATTTTCTCCTGAAAAATCCGATCCATCTTCGTGAATTGCCTTCCAGCAGGGATCAACACTCGTTTTGCCATATAACTGATCGAATGTTAAACCAAGTATGTTTGCAGCCGAGGAGTTTGCATAAAATATCTCGCCATTTGAATCGTGATAAACAACTCCCTGAGTCATATTTTCAAATAAAAAGCGATGTTTTTCTTCGCTTTCTTTTAAAGATTGTTCTGTTTTTTTACGCTGTGTAATCTCGGTTGATATTCCAATAATTTCTACTACGCTACCCTCGGACAAAGTTTCAAATGGTAATAATTTTGTATAAAACCATCTGTCTCCATTTTGAAAATCATACTCTACAGTTTCTCCTTCAAAGGCACGGGAAAAGTAAGGCTTTAATTTATCAGCATTTTCTTCTCCCATCACTTCTGCTAATGTTTTGCCTTTTACTTGTTTGGTAGTAAAATTCAAACTTTCAGCAATTTCTCCTTCACTAAAGTTCACCACATATTGATCATCTTTACATTTACGATAACGAAATACCTGATTGCAACCCAAACCCTTCAATGTAATTTCAAATTCCCTTAAATATTCCAGTTTTTCCTTTTCTTCCTTCTTGTATTGAGTAATATCCCTCATAACTGCTACAACCCCCTCAATGCCCTCTTCTTTTTCCAGGGGATAATAACTGATGTCGAGGTTCACCTTACCATATTCGGGATATTCTGTTTTCATCTCGAAATGAATAAACTCTCCCTTAAGCGATCTGTCAAAATATGGCTTTATATTATTATTGAATTTTTTCTCCCCTAAAACTTCACCTGCTTTGTATCCGACAACCTCTTCCTCTTTCAGCTGGTGATATTTCAAAAATGAGCTGTTTACAAACAGGTATTTATAGTCAGCATCCACGGATGCAATCATATAGTCAACTCCTTCGACTGCCCTTTTGTATTGTAACAGTTCCTCTTTTTGCTTTTCCAATTTTTGATTTGTAACTTGTAGTTCTTCATTGGACACCCTTAACTCCTCTTCAGTAGTTTCTAATTCTTTATATTTTTTTTGGAGTATTAATTCAGCCTCTTTTCTTTCTGTGATGTCTCTTGAACTGAACAATAGTTGCTTTGGATTTCCATCTTCGTCTTTAATTACTCTGCCTAACGTTTCAAACCATATATCTGACCCGTCTTTAGCAATGTTTTTATGTTCTATTTTACGGCTTTCTTCCTCTGATTGAAGAAATTCATTGAATTCTTTCACAACATAAGAATAATCTTCAGGATGAACATAGTTCATAATATTTTTACCGACCACATAATCAGCATCATATCCTAACACCCCCTGAGATTTACCGACAAATAGAAGATTGCCTTCAAGGTCAGTCAGCGAAACTAAGTCTGATATATTATCGGTGATATTCTCCAGAAGTTCTGTTTTTTCTTTTAGCTGCTTTTCAGCTTCCTTGCTTTCATTTATGTTAAGATATGTACCGTACATCCACAGGGGTCTGCCATCTTCAGTCCATGATATCACCTTGCCTCTGTCTAAAATCCAAATCCAGCTTCCATCTCTGTGTTTCATTCGCAATTCACATTCGTAACGGTCTGTCTCCCCTCTGAAATGTTTTTCTGATATCTTCTTACACCTTTCAAGATCGGCAGGATGAATGTGTTTTCTCAAAGTATTTATAGAAACAGGTGAAACTTCTTCAAGCGTATAACCAATGAACTCAGCCCATTGCTCA
>JBNJGZ010000108.1:0-6946 GCA_051748065.1 Bacteroidota bacterium | reverse complement strand
ATGTCATGAATAACTGTTTTAGCTGCTGATTTCAGACTTTGATTTTTATAAAGCATACGCGCATGTATATCGAAAGCAACAGCATTACGTATAAAATATTCGCCATGTCCTGTTCCTGAAACGGCGCAGGTTCTGTTGTCCGCATAGGTACCGGCACCAATAACAGGAGAATCTCCGATTCTGCCCCACTTTTTCATACTCATCCCGCCTGTTGAAGTCCCTGCAGCAAGATTCCCTTCTTTATCGAAAGCTGCTGCACCAACAGTTCCTTTGATCGCTTTTTGATGCTGCCGCAAACGACGTGAAGTAATAAAATATTCCTGAGGAACTGTATCCAGTCCTTTTAAAGCTGCAAAGTGATCTGCCCCCTGACCCGACAGCATCACATGTTTGGAATTTAGCATCACTTCTTTAGCTGCTAAAATCGGATTCTTGACATACTTTACTCCGGCTACAGCTCCGGCGTTTGAATCTTCTCCCCTCATCAGAGATGCATCCAGCTCAACCTCTCCGTCTTCAGTAAGAACAGCTCCTTTTGCAGAGTTAAACAAGGAATCATTTTCCATAATGACGATTGCTGCGATAACAGCATCCATTGCAGTTCCATCGTTTTTAAGCACATGCTCTCCGGCTTCCAAAGCCTTATTCAAAGATGCTTTATAAGCACTTTTCATTTCTTCCGGGATATCTTCAGGTTTTAAATTACCCGCTCCTCCGTGAATAACCAAAGCATAATCCGGCGTAGAATGAGTGGCTTGTTCTTTTGATTGCTGATCGCAGGAAGAAAACAAAACAACAGTAGCGATAAAAATGAGAGGAAAGATTCTATTTTCCATATGATTAATTTTTATTAAAAGTCAGATCCAATCAGGCTCTTGACATCTATTATTTCAAGCAGATGAAATGAAAACACTAAAATAACCACCACCATAACCCAACGAACAAATCCTGCCCCCCGTTTTATCGATAATTTGGATGCCGTAAGAGCGCCTAATACATTTCCTATTGCTAAGATAAGCCCATATTTATAGTTCACTTCATTATGCAGCATAAAGACAAGCAAGGTGAAGGGTGCATACATCAGCACAATCAAAACCTTAACAGCATTTGCCTTTACCAGATCATACCCGGCTCCTAATACCAAACTGGCCAACAAAAAGTATCCGATACCAACATGCAAAAAACCACCATAAATGCCCATCACAAAAAACAAAATATACTGCCAGACAGTTACTTTACGGTTTTGGAGATGAATTTGTCCTTTTAGCCATTTCTCGGGTTTGTAGATCACAAAAACCATCATAAACAAAATGATAACACCAATCACTTTTTCAAATACTTCTTCAGCTATGGTTGTAGCAATTTCAGCTCCTAAAACCGAACCAATAATAACCGGAATTCCAAGCCTTAATCCTTTCTTCGTATCCAGCACATGGTGATGCCTGAAAACAGCTACAGAAGTTAAAGTCTGTATAGTAACGGCAATTCTGTTCGTACCGTTGGCTATATTTGCAGGTAGCCCCAGCAGAATAAGTGCCGACAATGAAATAATCGTTCCTCCACCTGCCAGTGTATTTATAAATCCGACCAGTATCCCCGAAACAATCAATATAACAACTTCCAGCCAAGCCATAGTACAAACCTACATAAATTTTTGCGAATAAATATTCAAAAAATCAAGATTTGGGAGATTTCCAGACATTCCTGCCGAAAATATGAACAACTAAAAACAACACACCAATTCCCACTGGGAAAAGAATTAATGACGGAATACCATAAGCAGCGGGTAAAGTTCCAAACAATATCGCTACCGCTCCTACGGTAAGCGCATAAGGCAACTGCGTGCGAACATGGTCAATATGATTACATGAAGAAGCCAATGAACTCAGTATAGTTGTATCTGATATGGGCGAGCAATGATCACCCAGCACAGAACCAGCCAATACAGTGGAAACGACATTATAGAATATAGACAACGAAGCCTGATGATCCAGTCCGTTTTCCTGACATATCAACCAGGAAGCAGGTAAAATAAGTGGGTACAAAATAGCCATCGTCCCCCATGAAGAGCCTGTAGAAAATGCTACCAACGCAGCCATAATAAACGTTAACGTTGGAACCCAATAGGGCGTCATATTCATATCAAGCAATATCTGCGATATAAAATTCGCCGTATGCAAATGTTGCGTAACTTCAGCAATAGACCAGGCAAGCACAAGAATAACAATAGCCGTAAGCATCGTTCGAAAACCATTGATCATGCTGGAAACAGTATCTTCCAATGACATCAGCTTTTGGATAAGCGTCAAAACGATTGCAGTAAGAATCCCTGCTAATGATGACCAGAGCAAAGCCTGATAAGAATCCGCATGGCCAATCACATTGGAAATATTTTTCGTGAAAGACATTTGTTCACTCCAGCCGATAGCTTCTATACCTGTATAGATAAGTCCGGCAAAAGCGCCCACTATGATTACCAAAACAGGAATAACAGCATTAAAACTTTTATGCTTAATGCCATCCATAGCCCGCAACTCATTGAGTTTATTCGAAAATCCCATGCGCTCATCATCAGCTTCGCTGGGTTGCCGGTGACGCGCTTTTCTTTCCGCTTTCAGCATTGGTCCATAATCCCGGCGTTTTACAACGATAAACAAAATAAATATCAGAGCAAAAATGGGGTAAAATGAATAAGCCAGAGAATTGAAAAATACGCTATAAGGCGTTTGCTCCAGGCCAATCGTCTGTATTCCGTTTGAAATATAGCTCAATTCGGCTCCTATCCAGGTAGTGATAAAGGCAATAGAAGCAATCGGGGCTGCTGTGGAGTCGACAATATATGCCAGTTTTTGTCTGGAGATTTTTAACTTGTCCGTAACCGGCCGCATCGTATTTCCTACGACCAGGGTATTGGCATAATCATCAAAAAATATCAGCAATCCCAGAAACCAGGTAACCAGCTGACCATTGCGGGCATTACTCGCATATACACTCAACCGATTGACAACACCCCGCATACCTCCGTTGCGCGTAATAATATTTACCATGCCTCCGATCAATAAGGAAAACACAATGATGGACAAATGGCCTTTGTCACTTAATGCATTAATGATATAGGTATCAACGATAGAAAGTATCCCGCGACCTATAGATAGTAAAATATTCCCGCCCTGATAGAAATGAATGATGGAAGTCCCTAATAATAACCCTGTGAAAAGAGCTGTGAAAACTTCCTTAAATAATAATGCCATTAAGATGGCAAGTAAAGGAGGTAAAATGGACATCCATAAAGGGATCGGATTAACATCCTCCCGGAATTCCGAATTATCCACCCGGATAGTGAGTTGTGTTTTATCCCTGAGTTCTTTTGAAATCTTAATCTGTCCTTTAACAACCGGGAGTTCTTGTTTCTCTCCATTAACAAAAACATCAACATAAGAACCTTCCAGGTTACTTCGCTTCAAAGAGTCCTGGATAGAAATTGTAAAATCAACGGGAATTGTTTTCACAACTACCGGAAAATAGTCTAATTCAACATCATCCTGATTTAATTCAACATTCTTTGAACTACCATAGGCTGTATATATTAGTAAGAGTAAAAAGAATAATACGCTTAATTTTTTTGCCATAAAACCAGCCTTATGATGATGCTTTTTGTTGGAAAAACTTCTTATTACGGATTAGCTTTTGGGCTGTTTGAACAATCCCTTCAGCGTCGAGTCCTATTGCTTTATATAGTTGTTCCGGTTTACCATGACCAATAAATTGGTCAGGAATACCCATTTTTACAATTGTGGCCTGATAATTATGCTCATTCATAAAATCCCTAACTGTGCTACCCAAACCTCCGATTATGGTTCCGTCTTCTATCGTAATTATTTTATCATGATTTTGGAAAACCTCATGTAACAAATGTTTATCAAAAGGTTTAAGAAACCGGATATCATAATGAGCATAATCAATGTTTAATTCTTCCAGTTGACTATCTGCTTTTTTTATCTGGTTTCCTATGTGTCCGATGCTAACAAATGCAATATCTTTCCCTTCTTTCAGTTTCCTGCCGGTTCCGATTTCAATCGATTCCGGGTCTAAGTTCCATTCTATCCCAGTACCTTTTCCTCTTGGATATCGGATTGCGAAAGGCCCATGATTTTTCGTTCGTGCAGTAAACAAGAGATTTCGAAATTCCAATTCATCCATGGGGGATGAAATAATCATATTGGGAATTGCATTAAGATAGGCTAAATCAAATACTCCGTGGTGTGTAGCCCCGTCAGCTCCAACCAGCCCTCCCCTGTCAATAGCAAATATAACAGGCAAATTTTGCAATGCAACATCATGAATAATTTGATCGTAAGCACGCTGAAGGAATGTGGAATAAATAGCACAATACGGAATGATCCCTTGTGCAGCCAATCCGGCAGAAAAGGTAACCGCATGTTGTTCGGCAATACCCACATCGAAAACCTGTCCGGGTAGTTCTTTCATCATTGTTGTCAACCCGGAACCTGTTGGCATTGCTGGTGTTACAGCTACTATATTTTTGTCCTCTTTTGCCATTTCAAGCAAGGTTTCACCGAAAACGGTTTGGTATTTAGCGGGTTGATTTGCAGGTTGAGGTTTTGTTTGGCCTGTTTTAACATCAAATTGCCCCGGAGCATGAAAGCGAGTTTTATCGTCTTCAGCTTGTTGATATCCTTTGCCTTTTGTTGTAATAACGTGAAGCAGTTTAGGTCCCTGAATATCTTTGAGATCCTCCATGGTTTTTATCAGCTTGGGTGTATCATGCCCGTCGATAGGGCCAAAATAACGAAAATGGAGGGATTCCATAAAATTGCTTTCATCCAGCAAAGTAGATTTAAGCATTTTTTGCATTTTTTGCACCATGAGGCGTGGCGTAGGCCCGTGTTTACCGAATTTACCCAGGACTTCCCATGTTGCATCTTTAAGTTTATTGTATGTTTTGGATGTTGTAATATCCAGCAGGTATTCCTTTAAGGCTCCGACACTATTGTCAATAGAAATATTATTGTCATTCAAAATAACAAGCACATTGGACCAGGTAACGCCTGCATTATTCAAAGCTTCAAAAGCTTCTCCGGCAGTCATAGCGCCATCTCCGATAACAGCTATATGTTGACGGTCACTCTCCCCTTTGATTTTTGATGCTACTGCCATTCCTAAAGCAGCAGAAATAGATGTGGAAGAATGCCCTGTCCCGAAAGCATCATATTGACTCTCTTCCATATTCGGAAAGCCGCTTATTCCGCCATATTGTCGATTTGTAACAAAGTCATCACGACGACCGGTAATAATTTTATGTCCATAAGCCTGATGACCTACATCCCATATAATCTTATCATAAGGAGCATTAAACACATAGTGAATGGCAAGGGTAAGTTCCACAGTACCAAGACTGGCACCTAAATGTCCTGCATTTTTAGAGACGACCTGGATGATATACCGGCGTATCTCTTCTGCTAACTGATTTAACTGGCTTTCATTCAGCCTCTTGATATCAGCAGGAGCATTAATTTGTTTCAAAAGTTTTCCCGGAACTTCCGCCATATCTTATTGTTTTACCTCATGCAAAGGTAATAAATTTGCAGTTGAAAAAAATAACAGGCTACATTGTAATAATAAAACTATTCCAATGTAACCTGTTAATAAAATAGCGTTCATTTAAAAAATTTCGACTTTGTCAAAAAGACTTGATTGAATGAACAGAGCTGTAATTTTATTGCTTTTCAACAATTGTTTGTGTATCACGAGCGATAACATGCTCTTCATCTGTTGTAGAAACTACAATTTTAACTTTAGAGTCATCAGCAGAAATATCAGCATCTTTTCCTCTGAGGCCGTAATTCCTGGAAGGATCAATTTTAGCGCCTAAAAATTCCAATCCTTCGATGGATTCTTCACGAACAGTATCTGCATTTTCACCAACACCACCTGTAAAGACAATCATATCAACACCACCCATAGCGGCAGCATAAGCACCGATATATTTCTTTATTCTGTAACTGTACAGCTCAAGGGCAGCTTTAGCTCGTTCGTTCCCCTCTTCAGCAGCTTGCTCAATATCTCTCATATCATAAGAAACACCGGAAACACCAAGCATTCCTGACTTTTTATTGAGAATTTTATTAATATCCGGTTTACTGAGGTTTTCTTTATCCATTAAATAAAATACAACTCCAAGGTCAAGATCACCGGTACGTGTACCCATAACAAGTCCTTCGATGGGAGTGAATCCCATAGAAGTATCCACAGAATTGCCCTTGTCAATAGCTGCTATAGAAGCTCCATTACCTAAATGACAGGTAATAATTTTCATTTTATTCCAGTCCTTGCCAAGCATATTGGCAGCTTTAGGAGCAACAAACTTATGACTTGTGCCATGGAAACCATAGCGACGCACATTATATTTCTCATAATATTCATAAGGAATACCGTAGAGATAAGCTTTCCGGGGCATGGTTTGGTGAAAAGAAGTGTCAAAAACAGCTACTTGCGGAATTTCCGGCAACAGTTTTTCCATAGCTAATATCCCTTCCAGGTTGGCAGGATTATGCAATGGCGCCAGTTCTATACAATCTTTAATATCGTTCTTCACTTTTTCCGTAATCAGGGCACTTTCCGAAAAGTTTTCTCCTCCATGAGCAACACGATGACCGGCAGCATCAATTTCATTTACTTCACTGATAACCCCATGTTCCTTATCTGTTAGTGCTGCCAGCACTTTATCGATCCCAGCTTGATGGTCCGGTACAGGAGTTACATCTTTGCAGTTTTCCTTGCCTTCTGGTTTATGATTGACAATCGCATCATTCATGCCAACGCGCTCAATCAATCCTTTCGCCAACAGTGTGGCTTCATGGTTCATTTCAATTAATTGATATTTTATGGAAGAACTTCCACAGTTTAATACTAATACTTTCATATG